>NZ_JALLAL010000007.1:0-78511 GCF_023062615.1 Brachybacterium sp. Marseille-Q7125
TGGCCAGTGCGTATACCCGTCTGGGGTTCGATGTGGTGGATGATCGGGTGTTCCGTGATCTGGTCATCGCGCGGTTGATCGAGCCGACCAGCAAGGTCGATTCGCTGCGGGTCCTGGCCGAGTGCGGCGCAGAGCCGTTCTCCTACAAAACTCTGCAGCGCCACCTGGCGGGCGTCACCCAGGTCACCCGCGACCAGATTGCCACTGCCTGCTTCGAGTATGCCTTGACCAGTGGTGATGTCTCGCTGGTGCTGTATGACGTGACGACGCTGTATTTCGAGGCGGAGAACGAGGATGCTCTGCGTAAGGTCGGGTATTCGAAGGAACGTCGGGTGGATCCGCAGATCGTGGTCGGTCTGCTGGTGGACCGCCAGGGGTTCCCGCTGGAGATCGGCTGCTTCGAGGGCAACCATGCCGAGACGCGGACGATTGTGCCGATCATCCGGCAGTTCCAGGCCCGCCACGGGATCGCCGACATGGTCGTCGTCGCGGATGCCGGGATGCTCTCAGCGAGGAATCTGACGGCGCTGGATGAGGCGGGGCTGCGGTTCATCGTCGGCTCACGCGTCACCAAAGCCCCCAGCGACCTTGCCCACCACTTCCACTGGCACGGCGACGCCTTCAGTGACGGGCAGATCATCGACACGATCACACCCCGCCACGCCAACACCAAACCCGTAGCTGACCTGCACCGACGTGACGCGCCGAGGTGGGATCCGGGAGAGCATCCAGGATGCTGGCGGGCAATCTGGGCCTACTCCCGCAAACGGGCTGTGCGGGATGGGAAGACACTGACCGCGCAGGAGAACCGGGCGGTCGCGGTCATCGAGGGTGAGAAACGGCCCCACCCCACGAGGTTCGTCACCCGCGCCGGGGGTAAGAATGTGCTGAACACCAGCGCTCTCGAGGCGACGCGGCGTCTGGTGGGGCTCAAGGGCTACGTCACCAATATCCCGGCCACGATCATGGGCCCGGGCGAGGTGATCTCCAGTTACCACGACCTGTGGCACGTGGAGCAGTCGTTCCGGATGAGCAAAACAGACCTGCAGGCCCGCCCCATGTTCCACCACCAGCGCGACGCTATCGAAGCGCACCTGACCATCGTGTTCACCGCTCTCGCCATCGCGCGCTACATGCAAAACGCGACCGGGTTGAGCTTGAAGAAGATCATCCAGACCCTGCGGCCCCTCCGGACCGCACGCATCGCGATCAACGGCGCCACCCAGGACTTCCCACCCGAGATCACTGCCGACGCCCAGCACATCATCACCGCCATCAACCCCGCGATGGGGCACTAACGATGTCCTAAGTCAGGAGCGTTCCGCCAGTCTAGAAACTGCTACGCCGCGAGCTACCTGCACGGCGGGAAGGTGGTGTCTCCGTATAAACGCGGGAGCCTGGCACGTGGACCTTGTCGGTAGGTGGCGTGCTTGTGGTGGGAGTACCTGGCGCTGTCGTTCCTGGCCGAGTGGCGACTCGCACACCGTTTAACAGCACCTACGAGGTTATCGGGCAAAGAGAAGGAGCCCACGCCTCGCGGGCTCCTTCTCGTTTGAGGCGCAAGAGCAACCCAAAGTGACTAGGCCGTGGCTCCCGATTCCGGGGAGCTCAGCGAACCCTCCCCGTCGAAGGAGTGTTGATCACTCGGTGAGTTCGCGGACCTCTTCAAGCGAACTCACTTCTGGCTGCACGCCGGATCCGGGAAGCGCTTCGACTTCGCCATCTGAGACTTCGTAAACACCTTCGACGGGATTCACTAGGTCGTAATCGCCATCCCCGAAATCGTTCAGAAGGAGAAGGAGTTCGGGCGAGTCGACCTCTTCGATGAATGTGGTGCTATCCTCAATGTAAGTCACGCCATCGATTGTTCCACCCACTTGGGATACCTCGACGGAATCGCCAACCTCGACATCTCCCGAGATCACCTCGGTAACCTTGATTGTTGTCACCGTGGTAACAACTCCCATTTCTTCGAGATTCTCGTCGGAAATGTCGACTCCAGACTGCGGGTTCTCCAAACCGGTCCCAGAGTCATCGACTTCCGGATATTCGACCCTTTCGCGAGATGACTCTACGGTGCCGACAAGGACGACGTCAGCCGCCTCGAGCGCGGCTTCGGTGCTTCCGTAATCTGGATAGTCCGCTGACACATGGACGACCGACTCGCTCGAAGGGTCCTCGGTGGTCGGCTGACCAGCACAGGCGGCTCCGAGTAGCACCACCGTCGAGGCGGTGCTAAGTATAGTTAGTGCGCGACGAGTACTCATCGGTAGATCCTCTTCACTTCAGATACATTGTACGGCAGAGGGCTGATTACCGTTGACCGGTTCCGGGAGTACTTCATCAACGAAGCCTTTGAGGTCTTCGGATTGCCGTCCAGGCTGAGGGCATGGCCCAGCTCGTGAGTGGACGTGCTTGCAATCCACTTTGACATATTTCTACCCGAGGCCTCCTGGATGGAGCGGGCGTTCACCTGAATAGTGAACGTTCGCGAACGATCCCGTGGCCCCTTCGAGGTGTATAGTCCGTACCATGAGCTGGAGTATCGCGCGGCGGTCATGGTGTTCTTTGCAGCATTCGACTTGCCAAACGTAACTCCCGACAGTGCGTTCGACCGAAAGCGCGCGTTGTCGAAATGGTTGACGTACGTCGAGTTGACTCCAACATACTTTACGGAGTTCTTCTTAGAAGCCATACCTCCCGCAAAATAGTCGGCATTTGCCGCCGAGGCGCCACCAATCGCGAATGCAAGCACGCACATTATGGCGACAACCTTGGACAGAATGCGGTTGCGTGAAGTTTCAAGCTTCCGGATATGTGTTTCCATGTACCCCCCTGGTCTCGATTAGGGAAAGGTATCATCTCGCCGTCGTAGCGACTGGATCTGTGACCAGACTGTGACAATCGAGCTTCCCGCTGATGTACGTCCGCACTGCTTGATCCCAAGTGTCACTATGGGCTATACCCCACTGAGACACGCGGCGCCGAAGCGCCGCCCCTGTTTCACAACGTCCACATCTCCCCAGTGGCACAGCTGTGCCGTAAGCTCTGAGAGCCACTAGGACACAGTAGGGAGGTGGCGACCATGACCGACCAGCGCGTCCGATTCCGCGACATCAAGCCGTACTCCATCGTCGACTCCCTCGACGAGCTCACCGGCCCCAGCACCGGATGTGTCACCCTGCCCGTCGACGTCCACTGGTCCGGCCCACAGTCCACGTTCAACCTCCAGGACCGCGAAGACCTCCAGCGGGCGTACCAGTCGATCCTCTCCAACGGCCGACCCGAGCACCTGGTGAAGTTCATCAACAAGGACCCGTTGCTGGCGGTGTGGCCGATCCTTGCGCTGGACCGCCGTGTGCTCGACCTGTGGTGCGGGCAGTTCCTGGAGATCGCGGCCATCCGACGGGAGTTCTAATGAGCAGCCAACCGTCCGAGGGGCGCTGCCGCGCAGCCAACACCAACCCGCAGCGCAGCCCGCGAAACCGGCAGCGAGGAGAGCCATGAACGCTAACCATCCCCAACATGGGCAGCGCATCGCGTACGTGCGCGTCTCCTCCATCGACCAGCACCCCGCCCGGCAGCTCGAAGCCGTGGGGGAGTGCGACCACATCTTCACCGAGCACCAGTCCGGCAAGAACGTCGGGGACCGCCCCCAGCTGGCCGCCCTCATCCGGCACGTCCGCCCCGGCGACCTCGTTGTCGTTGCCTCCATGGATCGCCTCGCCCGCTCCGTCATCGACCTCAACAGCATCGTCCAGCAGATCACCGGCGACCCCGCCGACCACACCGACGCGGAGCCGAGGAAGGGCGCCAGCATCGAGTTCCTGAAGGAGCGGCTACGGTTCGATCCCGGCGCCGTGGACCCCATGGCAGCGTTCCAGCTGAACATGATGGGTGCGTTCGCTCAGTTCGAGCGCGAGCTGATCCGCCAGCGGCAGCGTGAGGGCATCGACGCCGCGAAGAAGCGCGGCGTGTACGTGGGCCGCAAGCGAGTCCTCACTCCCGAGCAAGTCCGTGAAGTCCGCACCGCCGCCCTCGAAGGCCAGCCCAAAGCCCAGATCGCGCGTGACTACGGGATCAGTCGATCCACGCTGTACCGCTACCTCGAGACCCCGCGGCTACCTCTCCAGTAGCGCAAGGCCGCGCCATTGTCGGCACCACATCTATAGGCTACCCTATAGCTAGGTTGATATGAGAGGAGGTGGTCGCGATGACGACGACGAGTGATGAGCTGCGCACGGTGATCGTGAGCCGCGCGCGGATGAACGTGGCCACGCTGGACTATCGCCGCAGTCTGAAACGCGCATCGGCTGCTGGGTACTCGCAGAGTGCAATCGCGCGGACAGTCCGCATCTCTCAGCCGTCAGTGAGTGAAGCACTGCATCGGGCTAGTGGCCTGATGGACATTCCGGAGGGGTTCGCGGGCGCTGGCCCATACGAGATTTGCCAGCGGTACACCGCGGGGGAGCTCGAGCGCGACGAGGTGGTCGCCCAGCTGGCGAGGTGGTCGTACACACCAGATGTGCGTTCTGAGGTCTTGGCGGACCCACTGCGGGTCGATCAACCCGGAGGTTGGGGAGAGGTTGAGTCAGCCCTCGATGACGGCTTGATCGACGATGAGCTGGTCGATGCCGTCCAGGCGGAACAGGAACGTCTCGGACTGGATTGAGATGCGAGAGCATGGCGTGAAGCGTCCTGGGTTTGGTTCCGAGTCTCAGCAAGGGGAATCGGAGTATGCCCTGAGAAGTTCAGTCCCGAGCTGCGTGACCGTGCCGTCCGGATGGTCTACGACCGCCAGGCGCGTGAGGGAGGCCCGCGCGCAGAGTCGATCCGTGCCATCGCGCCCCAACTCGGTGTCGGCCTGGAGACCCTGCGGATCTGGTGCAACCGCTACGGCCCCACGGAACCAGTCACCGGCAGCGGCGATTCACTTGGGGAGGGGAGCTGGCGCTTGCGCCGCGAGCTGGCTGAAGCTCGCCGTGCCAACGAGATCCTCAAAGCGGCCTCGGCTCTTTCGCCGCGGAACTAGGCCGCCCCACGACGAGATGATCCGGTTCATCGACGAGCACCGCGACCGCTATGGGGTCGAAGCGGTCTGCCGCGTCCTCGGCCAGACCGAGACCGGCTTCATCACCTCCCGCGGCTACCGGGCCGCCAAGGCACGCCCCGCCTCGGCCAGGGCGCTGCGCGATGAGGTTCTTCTCCCGGAGCTCCAGCGCATCCATGCCGAGAACTACAGCGTCTACGGGGTGCGGAAGATGCACCACTCGATGCACCAGGAGGGCTGGGACGTGGGCCATGACCAGGTCGCCCGCCTCATGCGGGCAGCTGGCCTGAAGGGCGTGCGGCGTGGCCGGAAGCCGGTCACCACATACCCCACTCACGTGCCCGATGCCCGCCCGGACCTCGTAGAGCGGCGCTTTACTGCAGACCGACCGTATCGCCTGTGGGTTGCTGACATGACCTACGTGCGGATCCTCGCCGGATTCTGCTACGTCGCGTTCATCACCGACGTATGCACTCGCAAGATCGTCGGCTGGGCCGTCTCTTCCACGCTCCACACCGACGGCCTGCCCCTGCTGGCGCTGGAGCACGCACTGCTGACCAGCGGCGCAGTCCGCAGCAAGAGCGGACTGATCCACCACAGCGACCGAGGAGCCCAATACGTTTCCCTGACGTACTCCGACGCGCTGATCACTGCCGGGGTCACCGCATCGGTCGGCTCCGTCGGAGACTCCTACGACAACGCCCTGGCCGAGACAGTCAACGGCCTGCTCAAGGCCGAGCTGATCCACTCCCAGCGGATCTGGGAGTCCATCCAGGCGGTCGAGATCGCCACCATGGGCTGGGTCCACTGGTGGAACACCGAGCGTCTGCACGAAGCTCTCGGCTACCGCACCCCCGCAGAAGTCGAAGCGTCCCACACCCACACCACGACGACTACGCCCGCGACCGTCTAACCACGGAACAAAACCCAGGGTGCTTCATGTCCCGCGTCGCGCTCTCCGACGAGGAGCTCGCCCGCATCGACGCGCTGGAGACCGGGGAGCGCGGCGGCCCCGACCCCGACGCGATCACGCTGGAGACCTTCACCCGCGAGATCCCGGAGGCCTGGGAACGGCATACTGGATGACCGGACCAGCACGTCCGCCGGGCCGCAGGGGGCGGCCCGCGACCCCGCATCCCTCAGGAGACTCCTCATGCGCCACGCCCGCGCCGCCGTTCTTCTCGTCCCCGCCCTCGCGCTGACCCTCAGCGCGTGCGGCGGCGGGAACAGCGCCTACTGCTCGACCCTGACCGACAACTCCGACGTCTCGGCGACGGTGTACACGGCCGTCGTCCCGGGGATGGTCACCTCGGAGCAGGTGGACGAGCGGCTCGCACTGCTCGAGCAGGTCCAGGACGATGTGCCCGAGGAGCTCTAGGAGGACTTCACCACCTGGCAGAGCTTCCTCGAGGAGGTCGGCCCGAAGCTCGAGTCCGAGGATCCTGCGGACATGACCGCCGTGATCGAGGTCGCGGACGACGAGGTCGACGCCGCGGGCGAGGCGCTGGCCGACCACTACACCGGCACCTGCATGGACTGATCCCCATGACGGGGTGCCCTGGCAGTTCCTCCCTCTGCTCCGCCCGTCGCCGTACCGTGGGCGCATGGACCATCGAGCAGAGGTGAGCGACTTCCTGCGCACGCGCCGTGACCGGATCACGCCCTCCCAGGCGGGGATCCTCGGCGGCACGCGTCGACGCGTGTCCGGGCTGCGTCGCGAGGAGGTCGCCGCAGCTACGGGGATCAGCGTCGAGTACTACGCCCGGATCGAGCGCGGCGACCTGCGCGGCGTCTCCACGGAGGTGCTGGACGCGCTCGCCCGCACCCTGCTGCTGGACGAGGCGGAGACGGACCATCTCCACGACCTTGCCGAGGCCGCGGGGCCGTCGGCCCGGCGTCGACCTCGTCCGGCCGAGCAGCCCTTCCCCGATTCTCTGCAGCGCTTCGTGGACGCGGTCTCCGTGCCGGTGTGGGTGCGGGACCGTCGCATGGACGTGGTGGCGACGAATCCGGTCGGCCGTGCGCTGTACGCCCCGGTGCTCGAGGACCTCGCCGCGCGCGGGAACACGGCGAGGTTCGTCTTCTTCAGCCCCGCCTCGCGCACCTTCTTCCCCGACTGGGAGGACAACGCCACCGGCATCGTCGCGACGCTTCGCACGTACGCGGGCCAGTCCCCGCGCGACAAGCGGCTCAGCGACCTCATCGGCGAGCTCGCCACCCGCAGCGACGACTTCCGGGTGCGCTGGGCCGCGCACGACGTGCGCCACCACCGCACCGGTCTCAAGCGCATCCGCCACCCCGAGGTGGGGGACCTCGAGCTCGGCTACGAGGCGATGGACTTCCCCGCCCATCCCGACTGGTTCATGTTCGGGTACACCGCCGCGCCCGGCTCGCCGAGCGAGGAGCGGCTGCGGCTGCTGGGCAGCCTCGCGGAGGAGACCTCAACGGGTACTCGGACCGACGCCGTGGAGAAGCTCTGACCTCCGGTCCGCGTCACGGCGCGTCGTGTCCCTCGGGGGTCTCTCCGGTGGGGTCGAACAGAGTGCCGTCGGCAACTCGTCGGGTGAAGTTCGCCAGCGCGTGGTCCCGGAGCTGACCGAGCCCGGCGAGGTGCGCGGACGCCGCGACCTGCAGCGGGAGCGTGGCGCGGTGGAGCATCGCCCGTCGTGTCGTGTCCGCTGAGCTGAGCGGTGCCAGGCGGGATACGCCATGGAAGCTGATCAGCGGCGCGATGTCGATCGCGGGATCGCCCAGGCAGGCATGATCGAGGTCGATGACCGACACCGCCCTGCCCTCGGACCACAGGATGTTGTGCGGGCCGAAGTCCCCGTGGCAGAGGGTGGGCTCCACGTGGCTTTCCGCCTCGAGCACGGCCTCGACCCGCTCGGCGGCGACACGGCGGCCGTAGGGCTCGAGTCGCGGGCTCAGGTCCCGGTGCACGATCTCTGCCCAGCCGTCACCGCCGCACCACGCTCTCACCGGCGGCAGCGTGCCGCATCCCGAGGACGCTTCCCGGAGCGAGGTGAGGATGTCGGCATAGGCGGAGACCCGCTGGGCCGAGCACTCCGTCAGATCTGCGGCCGGCGAGCCCGGCACGGTGGTGAGGCAGGTGATCCATGTCCGCGCAGGCTCCGCCCAGTGCGGGCCATCGAGGACCTGCGGGATGGTGAGCGGAAGCCGAGACGCGTCCAGGGTCACGAGCGCGCTCGCCTCCCGCCGGCTGCGTTCGCGCCCGCGGCGGCCGAGTGTGGCGCGGAGCGACGGACCGTCGGGGGCGGTCAGCACGAGATGGAAAGCGCCGTGATGCAGCCTGCCCTCGGCCCACCGGTAATCCGGCCATCGGGACATCCCCGCGTCAACGAGGGCCTCTCGCGCAATGGTCACCGCGCCAGGGTAGCGCCCGACGATGACCAGGGGCGTCGCCGGGCCGAGACCCGCAGCGCGACGAGGGCCGACCATGCACGAGGACGGTCCGTCGAGCGCGTCCGTGCCTCAGCTAGCGGCGGCCTCCTTCGGCGTCTCCGCGGGCTCCTCCGCGAGGCGCTTCGCCAGCGGGATCATGCCGAGCCCGATCAGGGTGAGCACCGCGCAGATCATGAAGATCCCGCGCTGGCCCAGCAGCGGCAGCGCACCAGCGGCGATGATCGGTCCGGACAGCACCGCACCGACGCGCCGGGCGTTCATGAACAGGCCCGTGGACATCCCCGCGCCTGGGATCAGGTCCTGGAACAGGGCGAGACCGATCCCGGAGATCGCGGCGAAGCCGAGCGCGTTCGGGATCTGTAACACGAGCAGCAGCACCGGCTCGGAGACCAGCATCAGCCCGGCGTAGTAGACGGCCGAGAGCACGGCGCCAACCGCGACCAGGGTGAGGTGCGAGATGCGGTCGCCGAGGCGGCCGATGATCATCAGCGCCGGCACCTCGAGCGCGGCGGCGACGCCGAGCACGATCCCCGCCCACATGACGCCGAGGCCCACCGTCTCGGTGACGTACAGCGCCATGAACGTCATCGCCGTCGCATTCGTGGCCTGGAACAGCACGAACGCGCCGATGATCACGACGGTCGCGGTCCGGCTGCCGGGCGGCAGGGCGTGTGGGGAGCGGGTCGGCTCGGGCGTCTCCGCGGCGGCGGAGCGGTGCTGCCGCATCATCACCGCGGTCGTCACGATGTTCACCACCGCGATCACCACCAGTGCCAGCAGGATGCCGCGTGCCCCGGCCGAGCCGATGATCGCGGTCGCGAGCGGCGGCCCGCCCATCCAGGCCGCGGAGATGATCGCGCGGGTGTCGACGATCGTGGAGGTGGCCGCGCCGACGTCCCGCAGATGGGCGAACAGCATCGTGGTGCCGAGCCCCGCCGGGCCGCCGAGGACCACCAGCGCCACCGTCGCGAGCGGCAGCGTGCTCACCGCGGCGAGCGCTGCGGCCAGCGCGATCGTCAGCACCGCAGCGGCCATCAGCATCGGCAGGTAGGTGCGACGCCGGTCCGCCCAGGCGGGCAGCACGATCGAGGCGATGAAGCCGCCGGCGTTGTAGATCGCCAGCGACCAGCCGATGTCGGCGGTGGAGGCGTCGTACAGCGTGGCGAGGATCAGGGCGAGCGCGGGGCTCAGCAGCGAGGAGTGCAGCCCCCACAGCAGCGCCGCCGGCGGCACGAGCAGGCAGGAGGCGAGGGGGCGCCGCAGGGCGTCGGAGGGCATGGAGATCCTTCATCGTTCGGAGGTAGAGCTCCCGGCACGCTATGCCGCCGCCGTCCTCGCCGGAAGGAACTGCCAGGGCACCCGTCAGTTGCGACGCGGGAGCAGGCTGATCGTGTTCGGCAGCCGCCCGTCCCAGGCGGCGGCCAGCTCCTCGCCGACGACCGCGCTTCGCGTCCGGGGATCGATCGTGCCGGCTCCGGGCTCAGCCCCCGCCGGCAGCGCACATGGTCGTCCCCGCGACGTAGCCGGTGTCCGCTGAGAGCGCGAACGCGATGACCGAGGCGATCTCCTCGGGCCGACCTACCCGGCCCATCGGATGCATGCGCGCGATCCTCTCGAGCATGCCAGGTTCTCCTGCGTCGGCATGCACCTGCGTGTCGATGGTCCCGGGAGCCACCCCGATGACCCTGATCCCACGCGGTGCGACCTCGATCGCGAGTCCCTTGGTGAGGGCGTCCACCCCCGCTTTCGCGGCCGCGTAGTGCACGTACTCTCCCGGCGCTCCCGTGGTGGCCGCTCCTGAGAAGACGTTGACGAGCGCGCCGCCGGAGCGCAGGAGCTGCACAGCCCTCCGCGCCACCAGGACGGCCGACGTCAGGTTGAGGTCGATCACGCGGCGGATGGTCGGCGGGGGCGTCTCGGCGAGAGAGGAGATGCGGAGGGTCGCGCCCGCGTTGTTCACCACGGCATCGATCCGTCCCGCCCGAGACGTCGCGGCGTCAAACAGCTCGTCGATCCCCGAGTCCGTCGTGAGGTCAGCGCGGACCGTCGAACACGTCACCCCAGAGCATCCGCCTCCGACCTGGTGGCAGCGGCCGCGGACTCGCCGCGGACGTACCCGAGGACCAGGTCCTACCCGTCCTGGGCGAGTCTGAGCGACGTGGCCCTCCCGATCCCTCGCGTCCCTCCGGTGATGAGCGCCAGGCGGTTTTGCATGGCGCCATCGTAGGGCGGCTGGCGCACGTGGCGCCGTTAGGGGTGCGCGCAGGACGGACCTGGTGGACCTCCTGAGCGCCTCACATCCGAATCTGGATCTTCACATCCGTCGGGCGTCCCTCGAGGAAGCGCTCGAACGCCTGGACCGAGTCGTCGAAGGCGAAGGTCTCCGAGACGAAGGGGGAGAGGTCCACGGCGTCGCTCGCGGCGAGGTCGATCGCCTTCTGGTGCACGTTCGCATAGCGGAACACCGTCTCGAGCGAGACGCCGCGGCTCTGGGCGGTGGCGATGTCGAAGGGCACCGGATCCACCGGCATGCCCACCAGCACGATCCGCCCGCCCGGCGCGGGCAGCGACCACAGGGCCTTGTACGCGGGCGCGGCGCCGGTCGCCTCGAAGACGACCTGCGGGCCCCAGCCGCCGGTCGCGTCGCGCACCGTCTCGCCGAGGTCCTGCTGGGTGGCGTCGACGGTGACGATGCCGTCGATCCCGTCGAGCAGCGCAAGCTTCTCCGGCAGGACGTCGGAGATGAAGACGGTGCTGGCACCGCCAGCGAGCGCGGCGAGCGCGGTCATGATCCCGATGGTGCCGGCGCCGACCACGGCGGCGACGTCTCCGGGGGAGATCTCCGCCTTGGTCGCGGCGAACATGCCGACCGCGAAGGGCTCGATCAGCGCGCCCTCGGCGAAGCTCATCGACTCCGGGAGCCTGTAGGTGTAGGCGGCGGGGTGGAGAACCTCGTCGGCGAGGCAGCCGTGGACGGGCGGGGTCGCCCAGAACTCGACGCCGGGGTCGACGTTGTAGTTACCCTCCTTGACCGCGCGGGAGGTGGGGTCCGGGATGCCCGGCTCCATGACCACGCGGTCGCCGACGGCGAGGTGGGTGACGCCTTCGCCCACCTCGACGATGGTGCCGGATCCCTCATGGCCCAGGATCATCGGCGCGTTTACCACGAAGGGGCCGATCTTCCCGTCGGTCCAGTAGTGCACGTCCGAAGCGCAGATGCCGACGGTGTGCACCGCGATCCGCACCTCACCGGGTCCGGGGGAGCCCAGGTCCGGCACCTCCTCGATGCTCATGCGGTCCTTCTCGTGCAGCACCAGCGCGCGCATGCGGGGCTCCTTCTCTCGAGCGGTTCGTGCCCTGAGCCTGTCATAGCGGCCTGAAGGGGAGGCGAGGAGCGACAGCGTCCATCGTCGGCGTCTCCGCTCCATGCACCCGCGCGTCGCTCAACCACCCGTTCGCCCCATGACCCCGATCGTCTGTCACACCCCACCCCCAGACTTCGTATACATGTTCGACGGAATGAGCTGCACGCCTTGTAGGGCACCCACCTTCGGCGTAGTGTTCGAACAGCCTTTCGAACACGGGATCGATGATGCGAGGTCAATGGCGCGGGATCACTGGCGCAGACCGATGGCGCCGATCGATGGCGCAGATCGATAGAGAGCAGCGATGAGCACCGGGAGGAGGAGCACGATGAGCACTGCCCTGCAGGCCACGGCTGGGGAGGCGCCCACGCAGCGCGAGGACCGCACGCAGCGTCTTGCGCGCGCCCGCGCTGCCCTGGGAGCAGCCGAGCGTTCCGCTGCCCGCTGGGGCGGGCGGATCGACCGCACCGCACTGCGACCGCTTCCGCGCACCGGCTCCGCGGGCACCGCCGCATCCCCCGGCTCACCCCTCATCCCGGCGCTGGCCGATGACGGGCTCGGCGCTCGCCTGCCCGTGCCGGAGCCGCTCAGCGGCCTGTTCCCCCGCGGGAGCCTGCGAGCGGGCAGCTCTGTGGCGGTGGGCGGTGCGGCGAGCACCTCGCTGCTGCTGGCCCTCGCCGTCGCTGCGGCCGGGGAGGATGCCTGGTGCGCGATGGCGGGGATGGTGGATCTGGGGCTGCGCTCGGCCCTGGATGCGGGGCTGGATCCCTGCCGTCTGGCGATCGCCCCGGCTCCGGGGGAGCAGGCCCCGCAGGTGCTCTCGGCCCTGGCCGACGGGGTAGGCGTGCTGGTGCTGGGCCCAGACCTCGAGCTCGCCCCGGCCCTGTGGCGCAGCCTGCTCTCTCGCGCCCGCACTGCGGACACCCTGGTGCTGGCCGCCGCCCCGCCTGGACGCGCCGACATCACCCTGCAGGGGGTCTGCCAGGGCTGGACCGGGCTCGGCACAGGCTCCGGGCGGCTGCGGCAGCGTCGGGTGGAGATCACCGCCCAGGGCCGCGGCATCGCCGGGACGCGCATCGCCCAGGTGCTGCTGCCGCAGGTGCAGGGCATGCTCGCCGCCGACCCGCGGGCCGAGCGTGCCCAGCCGGAGCAGGCCGCGGCCGCAGAGCGCTCGGGGCTGCAGCTGGTGCCCGCCCTGCGGAGGGCCGGATGATGAGCGCCGACGCCGCACCGACCCTCCCGGACGCGCCAGCTCACCCGGCTCCATCGGCCGCGCCACACCCATCGGGCGCTCCGCAGACCGCTGCGACCCGCACGGTTGCGGTGACGGTGCCGGACTGGCCGCTGCTGGCCGCGCTGGAGCGTCACCAGCGCCGGGTCGAGGAGAGCGCCCCGCCCATGGAGCGGCCAGGTGCGGAGAAAGGTGCGCAGCAGAACGGAACGGGGGCGCAGAGCACCGCGCTCCCGCCGTCGCTGGATCCCGCCATCACCCCGGTGCTGCTCATCGACCAGCATCGGGTCACCCATGCGAGCCCCGCGGCGCGGGCGGCCGGGGCCATACCGGGGATGCGGCGCCGTGCGGCCCGGGCGGCGTGCCCGGATGCGGTGGTGCTGGAGGCGGATCGGGAGCAGGAGGCCGCCCTGTTCGAGCTGGTCGCCGCCGCGGTGGATACGGTCGCTGCCGGGGTGGACGTGCTGCGGCCCGGGGTGCTGCTGATGGCTGCGCGCGGCCCGGCCCGCCACCACGGCGGGGAGGAGCACCTGGCCGAGCGGATCCTCGATGCGGTCGCGGAGCTCACCGGCTGGGACTGCTCGGTGGGGATCGCCGATGGGCCCTTCGCCGCCCTGCTCGCCTCCGTCCCCGGGCGGATCATCCGCCCGGGCCGCAGCGCCGACTACCTGGCCCCGCATCCGATCAGCGCCCTCGTGCACGCCCCCGTCGGCCCCGGCTGGGGGCACCGCGGCCAGCCTGCCGCCACCCGAGCGGAGCGGCCGCTGGACCTCGCCGAGACCGTCGACCTGCTGCAGCGCCTGGGGATCACGACCCTGGGGGACCTCGCGGCGCTGCCGCCCGCGGCGGTCGCAGACCGCTTCGGGCCCGATGTCGCCGCGCTCCATCTGCTCAGCCGGGGTCTGGAGGCCGCACCGCCCGCCGCGCATCATCCCGCCCAGCCGCTCGAGGTGGAGAGCGTGCTGGAGACCCCGCTGATGCGCACCGATCAGGCGGCCTTCATAGCCCGGCCCCTCGCCGAGCAGCTGCACCAGATGCTCGGAGGGCGCGGCCTGGTGTGCACGCGGCTGCGGATCCTCGCCACCACTGAGAACGGTGGGGAGATGGAGCGCACCTGGCGGCACGACGGAGCGCTCAGCGTGGCCGACGTGGTCGATCGCATCCGCTGGCAGTGCGACGGCTGGATCACCCGGGCCCGGCTCGGCGGGGCGGCGACCGGCGCGATCACCCGCATCACCCTGCAGCCGCTGCAGCTGACCCCGGCGGGCCAAGCCGCCCCGGCGCTGTGGGGCGGGGCGGGGGAGTCCGCCGAGCGGGCCGCCCGCGCCCTCGCCCGGGCACAGGGCCTCGCGGGGGAGGAGGCCGTGCAGGTCCCGGCACTGATCGGTGGGCGGCTGCTGGCTGCGGAGGCGCGTCTGGTGCCGTGGCGCAGCGAGAAGCCGGAGCATCGGCCGGGGCCGTGGCCGGGATCCCTGCCCCGCCCGGTGCCCGCCACCGTGCTGCGCAGCCCGCCACCCATCGAGCTGTTGGATGCCGACGGGGACGCTGTCGTGGTGACCGCCCGCGGGCTGCTGAGCGCCGCCCCGGCGCAGCTGCACGTGCCCGCCCCGGGGGCGCCGCCGCTGCAGCGGGCCGGGCTGCGGGCCGGATCCGCCCATCCGGTGCTGGCCCACAGTGCCCCCACCGTGATCGATGAGCGCTGGTGGAGCCGGGAGGGGCATCGCGGGGCACGGCTGCAGCTGGTGGTGCGGGCCGCGAGCGGCGAGGAGACCGCCGTGCTGGCCCTCTCGCGCACCGGGCAGTGGAGTCTGGAGGGGATCTATGACTGAGTCTCCCGCCCGCCCCGGTCAGCGCGGAAGGCCCCGCTGATGGCCGGCTGGTTCCTGGGGCCACCCGCGTGGAAGGACCTCGAGGCGATCCTCTCGGACCGTCCCGCTGAGCTGGTCAGCCCGCCGATCATCGTCGAGCACACGGGGGCGCCGCCGCAGGACGGGTATCAGCCCTCCCTCGCGGTGGAGTACGCGGAGCTGCACGCCCACTCCCACTTCAGCTTCCTCGACGGCTCCTCAAGCCCCGAGGACATGGTCGCGCAGGCCGCCCGCCTGGGGCTGACGGCCCTCGCGCTCGTGGACCACGACGGGCTGCCGGGGGCGGTGCGCTTCGCCCGCGCCGCCCGGGAGGAGGGGATCGGCACCGTGTTCGGCGCGGAGCTGACCCTGGGACTCGAGCCCGGCGCCGTCCAGGCAAGCACCACCCCCGTCATCTCCGCGCCCCGCACCGGGGTGCCGGATCCGGGCGGCGAGCATCTGCTGGTGCTCGTGCGCGATGAGACCGGCTACCGGCAGCTCGCCGCCGCGATCGCCCGCGCCCACCTGGACTCCCGCACCAAGGCTGCGCCGCGCTACCGCCTGGCGGAGCTGTCGCGGATCGCCCGCGAGGGCCACTGGCAGATTCTCACCGGCTGCCGCAAGGGCGCCGTCACCCGCGCCGCCCAGGAGCAGCTCGCGATCGGGGACCTCGAGGGCGCCGCCCAGGCCGCGGCCACGCAGATCACGCGTCTGCTGGAGCTGTTCGGGGCCGGGAACGTCGCGGTGGAGCTCGTGGCCGGCGGTGGAGGTCAGGCCGATGAGCTGCACGACGCCCTCGCCCAGGCCGCCCGCCTGGTGCGCGAGGAGCAGGGCCTGGATGCGATCACACTGCCGCTGGTGGCCAGTACGAACGCGCACGCCGCCCGCCCGTCGGACACCCACCTGGCCGACGTCCATGCCGCGCTGCGCGCCGGGGTGCCGCTCGAACAGGCCGACCCGTACCTGCCCTCGCATCCGCGGCACCTGCGCAGCGGCGAGGAGATGACCCAGCTGCTGTCCCGCTACCCATCGGCCATTGCGCAGGCGGCCCGGCTGGGACGGGACTGCGCGGTGGACCTGCGACTGCTGGCCCCAGATCTGCCGCCCTTCCCGGTGCCGGCCGGGCATGACGAGGCCAGCTGGTTGCGCGAGCTGGTGGAGATCGAGGGGCGCGAGCGCTACGGGCCGCGGCCCAGCGGTGAGCAGCCCGAGCGGATCCCCGGGGCGTGGGCGCAGATCGACCATGAGCTGCAGGTCATCACCGATCTGCATTTCCCCGGCTACTTCCTCATCGTCCACGAGATCGTGGACTTCTGTGCGGGGGAGGGGATTCTCGCGCAGGGCCGCGGCTCGGCGGCGAACAGTGCCGTGTGCTACGCGCTGGGGATCACGGCGGTGGAGCCCGTCTCCCACCACCTGCTGTTCGAACGCTTCCTGGCCCCGGAGCGGGATGGCCCGCCGGACATCGACCTGGACATCGCCGCGGACCGTCGCGAGGAGGTGATCCAGCACGTGTACGAGCGCTACGGGCGGGAGAACGCCGCGCAGGTCGCCAACGTCATCACCTACCGTTCCAAGCTCGCGGTGCGCGATGCCGCCCGGGCCCTCGGCTACGACACCGGGGCGCAGGATGCCTTCTCCCGGCGGATCGAGCGCTCCTGGTCCTCCCTCGCTGAGGCGAATATCCCCGCCGATGTGCTGCAGCTCGCCCAGCAGCTCCGCGATGCGCCGCGACACCTGGGCATCCACTCCGGGGGGATGGTGCTGTGCGACCGGCCGGTGATCGAGGTGTGCCCCGTGCAGTGGGCGGCGATGGAGAACCGGTCGGTGCTGCAGTGGGACAAGGATGACTGCGCCGACGCGGGGCTGGTGAAGTTCGACCTGCTGGGGCTGGGGATGCTCACTGCGCTGGATCATGCGCTCGCCCTCATCGGCGAGCACCACCGGCAGCATTTCGAGCTGCGCACCCTCCCGCAGGAGGACCTGGCGGTGTACGACATGCTGTGCGCCGGGGACAGCATCGGCGTGTTCCAGGTGGAGTCCCGCGCCCAGATCTCCACTCTGCCCCGGTTGAAGCCGCGCGAGTTCTACGACCTCGTGGTGGAGGTGGCGCTGATCCGTCCCGGTCCCATCCAGGGCGGCTCCGTGCACCCCTACATCCGCCGCCGCACCGGCGAGGAGCCGGTCACCTACATCCATCCGCGGCTGGAGAAGTCCCTGGGCCGCACCCTGGGGATCCCCCTGTTCCAGGAGCAGCTGATGCAGATGGTGGTGGACATCGCCGATTTCACCCCCGCTCAGGCTGATCAGCTGCGGCGCGCTATGGGCTCCAAGCGCTCCACCCAGAAGATGCTGGCGCTGTCCGATGCGCTGTTCACCGGGATGGCCCGCCACGGCATCACCGGGCAGGACGCGCAGGCGATCCACCGTAAACTCCTGGCCTTCGCCAGCTACGGCTTCCCTGAATCCCACGCCTACTCCTTCGCGTACCTGGTGTACGCGAGCTCCTACCTCAAATGCCACTACCCGGCGGCGTTCACGGCGGCGCTGCTGCGCTCCCAGCCGATGGGGTTCTACTCCCCGCAGTCCCTGGTGGCCGATGCTCGCCGCCACGGCGTGGTGACCCGCGGACCCGACGTCCTGGTCTCCCGGGCCCGCACCGATCTGGAGACCGACGCCGAGCATGCGGGCTACCGGGTGGATCCGCCCGGGCCGCAGGTGCAGGGGGAGCAGGCTGCCCGCGGCCCGGCGATCCGCCTGGGCCTGGATCAGGTGCGCGGCATCTCCACCGACACTGCCCAGCAGATCGTCACCGCGCGGGAGCGCGGCGGGCCCTTCACCTCGGTGCCGGATCTGGCCCGGCGGGTGCGCCTCACGGCGCGGCAGCTGGAGGCCCTGGCGACCGCGGGGGCGCTGGATCAGCTCGCCTCCTCGCGGCGGCAGGCGCTGTGGGCGGCCGGGGCTGCGGCGCAGGAGTCCCCGGACACGCTGCCGCATCTGGCGGTGGGGGCGCAGGCGCCGATGCTGCCGGGGATGAGCGATGCGGAGCTCGCCGCCGCGGATGCCTGGGCCACCGGGATCACCCTGGATGAGCATCCGATGGCGCTTGTGCGGGCGCAGCTGAGTGCGGAGGGGATCCGGGTGATCACCGCGCTGCAGGAGGTGGAGGACGGTTCGCGGCTTCGCGTCGCCGGGGTGATCACGCATCGGCAGCGGCCCGCGACCGCCGGGAACGTCACCTTCCTCAGCCTCGAGGACGAGTCCGGGATCCTCAACGTGGTGTGCTCCCAGGGGTTCTGGGTGCGGCATCGGGCGCTGCTGCGTACCGCGCGGGGCGTCGTCCTGCGGGGTGTGGTGGAGAACCGCACCGGGGCGGTGAGCCTCCTCGCCGACGACGTCACCGCCCTGGACCTGCCCGCTGCGGGCAGGTCCAGGGACTTCCGCTGACCCGGGAAAGGACCACTCAGGCGGCCGCGGACAGCGCCGTGGCGTCGATGTGGTCCGCCTTCTCGCTGCGCCGGGCGCCGCGGGAGACCACCAGCGTCACCAGCAGGCATACGAGGCCGCCGGTGAGGATTGCGGCGAGCGTCCCGGAGGTGCTCACGAGGGATCCGCCAAGCGCCGCATGCACGAGCCCCTCCGTGACGAAGGACAGCGGCATCAGGGAGCTGAGGGCCTGCAGCAGCCCCGGAGCGGTCTGCACCGGCAGGATACCCACCAGGGTCACTACCTGCAGGACCATCAGCACGACCGAGGCGATTCGGCCGATCCGATCCCCGAGCAGCGCCAGCAGCGTCTGGTGCAGCGCCGCGAACATCAGCGCGCCCGCCAGGGCGATCAGCCCCACCGACACCGGGGAGACGGGGGAGATCCCGACGATGGTCAGCACTGCCAGCACCGCCACGGTCTGCACCACGGCGATCGCGAGCGCGGGAGCGAGCGAGCGCAGCACCACCTGCCACATCGGCAGGGCCCGGTCCAGCAGGCGCCGCTGCAGCGCCGGCAGCAGCAGGAAGGTGCCGAACGCGCCCAGCCACAGCGCGAGCGCGGTGACGAAGGGGAACGTCGCGGTGTCCGCGCCGCTGGCCTCGTTCTGGCGGGTCAGGGAGGTGCCGACGGGGTCGGCGGCCATCTCACCCATGCGCTGGCGATCCGTTTCGTCGTACGACGGGGCGGCGTCGGCGCCCTCTCGCAGCCCGCCGGCGAGCTCGTCGGAGCCGTCGGCGAGCTCCCCGGTGCCGTCCGCGAGCTCGCCGGCGCCATCGGCCAGGTCCCGGGTGCCGCCCGCGAGCTGGCGGGAGCCGGAGGCGAGCTGGTCGGCGCCCATCCCGAGCGCATCGGCGCCCTGGGACAGCTCCCCGGCGCCCTCCGCGAGCTCCGCGGCACCATCGGCGCTGGCGCGAGCCCCCTCGGCGAGCTGCCCGGTACCCCCGGCCAGCTCATCGACGCCGCCCGCGTACTGGGCGAGCCCATCGCGCAGGCTGGTCACGCCACCGACGAGCTGCCCGGCGCCCGCGGCGCTCTGCCGCGCTCCGGTGGCGAGCTGCTGCGCGGAGGCGGTCAGCCCCGGGCTCTGGGCGGTGCCATCGCCCTCGAACGCCAGCTGCAGGCCCTCGCCGTAGGCGACGATGCCCTGCGTGCCCTGCACCAGGCCCGGCTGCTCGGCGGTGCCGTTGATGCCATCGGCCAGCTGCTGGGTGCCCTGCACCAAGCCGGGCTGCTCTGGGGTTCCGTTGAGCCCATCGGCGATGCCCTGCGCCCCGGCGGCAAGGCCCGGGTTCTCGGGCGTGCCGTCCCCGGTGACCCCTGTGGCGAGCGCCTCGATGCCCCCGACGAGCCCGGGGTTTTCGGCGGTGCCGTCCCCGTTCAGGCCCTCGGCGATGCCCTGCGCTCCGGCGGCGAGCCCCGGGTTCTGGGCGGTGCCATCCCCGTTCAGGCCGGTGGAGATGCCCTGCACGCCCATGACGAGGCCGGGGTTCTCGGCGGTGCCATCGCCGTTCAGGCCTTCGGCGATCCCCTGGGTGCCGGCGACGAGCCCGGGATTCTGGGCGGTGCCGTCCCCGTTCAGGCCCTCATCGACGCCCTGCGCGTAGGCCAGCAGGCCCTGGGCCTGCAGGCATTCCGGCGATCCGGGGGAGGCGCCGCACAGCTGATCGGCGAGCCCCTGGGCGGTGGCGACCATGCCGGGATTGAGCATCGTGCCGTCTCCGTTGATGCCCTCGGCGAGCTGGGCGGTGCCCTCGGCGGTGCGCTGCGCCCCCTCGCCGAGCTCGCTCATGCCGTCGGCGATGCCGCTCGCACCGTCGGCCATCTCAGCGGTGCCGTCCGCGAGGTCCTGAGCACCCTCGCCCAGCTGGGAGGCGCCGGCGGCGAGCTCCGTCGCCCCCTCATCCAGCTGGGTCGCGCCGTCGGCGAGCTGCTGGGCGCCGTCTCCGAGCGCCGCGGCACCATCGGCCGCCTGCTGCGCGCCCTCCCCGAGGGTTTCGGTGCCACCGGCGACCTGCCGGGCGGTGGGCAGCAGTCCGGGGTTCTGGGCGGTGCCGTCGCCGGTCACGGCCGTGCCGGCCTGGGCGACGCCGTCGGCGTACTGCTCCAGTCCGCTTGCGAGCTGCTCAGCGCCGCCCTCGAGCCCCGGGTTCTGGGCGGTGCCGTCGCCGGTCACGCCGTCGGCCAGCTGCTGGGCGCCATCCAGGAGACCGGGCTGTTCGGCGGTTCCGCGCATCCCGTCCTGGAGCGCGGCCGTGCCGTCGGCGAGCTCCTCGGTGCCATCGGCGAGGGTGTCCAGACCACCGGCGAGACGATCGGCGCCGTTCGCGGTCAGACGCGTGCCATCGGCGAGAGACCACACGCCGTCGCGGAACTCCGCGGTGCCATCGGCGGCCTGGGAGGCACCGTCCGCCAGGTCATCAGCGCCATCGGCGAGCTCACCCGTGCCATCGGCGAGATCCCCCGCACCATCGGCGAGCTCCTCGGAGCCGTCGGCGGCCTCCCGCAGACCATCGCCGAGCTTGTTGAAGCCCAGGTACAGCCCATCGAGGTACTGCTCGGCCATCTGCCCGCCCATGGTGGAGGCGGAAGCCTCGGCCACGGCGGCGCCGACCAGGGAGTTGATCTGCCCGGAGGCGTCGTTGGTGGTGACCTCGATGATGGCGGGCGTCGCCTCGGGGGTGCCGATGGTGGCGAGGTCGCGGGAGAAGTTCTCCGGGATCACGATGACGGCGGAGTAGGTGCCATCGGCGAGCCCCTCCTTCGCATCATCGTGGCTGGTCAGCTGCCAGTCGAAGCCCGTGGTGTCGGGGGCGTCGGCGTCCTCGAGCGTGCCGGGCTGAGTAAGCGCACCGGCGAGCAGCCGGCCGAAGGGCACCATCTGGGTGTTCCCGTCGGCGTCGGTGACCTCGGCCCCCTCATCGAGGTTCACCACGGCAGCGGGCACGGCATCCAGGCGGTCCACGCGTCCGCTGAGGGCCCACAGGCCCAGGGCCGCCACCAGCACGGGCAGCAGCAGAACGACGAGCAGGGTGCGGGGGTGGGCCAGGCGGGTCATACGAGAGCTCCTTCACGGGAGTGGTCGGGGGAGCGCTGGAGGGTTAGAGCTGTCAGGCGCCGCGGGTCACGCAGCGTGCGGTGCAGGTGCTGCTCGGCCGGGGAGGTGCCCTCGACGCGGGAGCCGACGATGATCGTGGCGCCGGCGGCTAGCAGCGCATCGAGACGTTCGACGAGCGCGTCATCCTCTGCCGCGGCGGCATGGGCGAGGTCCGCAAGGTCCTCGATGATGATGAGCTCGCGGCCCAGGTTCCGGGCGGGCAGAGCAGCCAGACGCCGGGCGACAGGAGCCCCGGCACCGATCCAGTGAACGCGCGCCTGCATGGCCGGAAGGTCATCGGGGGCGATGCGGTCATGTACGGCGAGGATCCCGGAAGTGGGCTGCAGCCGCCCACCGGCGAGCGCGAGGAAAGCGGCGCGGGCTGCGTCATCGCTGGTGCGGGCCACCAGCAGCTGGCCGGGGGAGAGGGTGCCGGTGAGGGGGCCGATGGTGCCGTCCTCCCCGATCAGCGGGGCGATGGTGTCCTCCAGGCGCAGGGCGTGCTCGCCGTGCTCGGCGCTCCAACGACGATGCTCGAGCACACCGGCGAGGCCCTCGCCCTCGACATCCACGACCGGCAGGCGGCGATCCAGCCAGGCCGGCAGGCGCCATGCACGCTCGCCCAGGAGGGCCAGGACAGCCGGGACGAGCGTCATGCGCACCACGAAGGCGTCGACGAGCACGCCCACTGCCAGGGCGACCGCGATGGGCTGCAGCATGAACCAGCCGCTGGTGACGAACCCGGCGAAGACGGACACCATGATCAAAGCGGCGGCGGTCACCACCGGGGCGTTGGCGGTGAAGCCGCGTTCGATCGCGCCGCGCGCATCACCGGTGTGCACGTACTCCTCGCGCATCCGCGAGACGAGGAACACCTCGTAGTCCATGGCCAGGCCGAACAGCACGCCCATGACGATGATCGGCATGAAGGAGACCACCGGCCCGTTGACGTCCACGAACAGCGGCCCGTTCAGCCAGCCGTACTCGAACACCATCGCGGTGGCTCCGAAGGCGGCCAGCACCGAGAAGAAGTAGCCGATCGAGGCTTTCAGCGGCACCCAGATGGACCGGAACACGAGCATCAGCAGCACGAGCGACAGCCCCACCACGAACAGCGCGAAGGGCAGTAGCGCGGCGGAGAGCTTGTCGGTGACGTCGATGCCGATGGCGGTGGAGCCGGTGACGGTGATCTCGCTGATCCGCAGCTCCTCTTCCCAGGCCGGGGCGCTCTCGCGCAGGTCCCGTACGAGCTGCTTGGTGCTCTCGTCGGTGGGTCCGCCCTCGGGGATCACCACCACGACGGCCATGTCGGCGCCACGGTTGGGAGTGGCGATCTGGATCTCCTCCACCGAGCCGAGATCCACGATGTTGTTCTCGAGGTCCTCGACCACACCGAGGGGGTCGGTGGAGTTGATGATGTCAGCGGTCACGAGCAGCGGCCCGTTGTAGCCGGGACCGAACTCCTCACTGATGAGGTCGTAGGTGACGCGGGCGGGGGAGCCGGAAGGCTCGGTGCCGAGGTCCGGCAGGGCGAGCTCGAGGTCCTTCACGGGAACGGAGACGGCCCCGATGCCGATGATGACCAGCACGATGGTGAGCGCGGGAACCTTGGTGACCAGGCGCACCCAGGCAAGTTTGAAGCCGCCGGGGGAGTGCTGCCCCTCAGCATCGGCAGGCAGGGCGCCGTCATGCTGGGCCATCAGACGGCGGATCCGACGGGGGCGCAGGCGCTCACCCAGGATCCCCATGAGCGCTGGCAGCAGGGTCAGCGCCACCACCACGGACAGTGCGACGGTCGCAGCGGCGGCCACACCCATGATGGTCAGGAACGGGATCCCGGTGATGAACAGGCCCACCAGGGCGATCACGACGGTCAGTCCCGCGAAGATGACGGCGCTTCCGGAGGTCGCGAGGGCCTTGCCGATGGATTCGCGCACGTCATCCCCGCGCGCGAGCTGGTCGCGGTGACGGGAGAGGATGAACAGGGCGTAGTCGATGCCAACGGCGAGGCCGAGCATGGCCCCGAGCGCCGTGGTGACCGAGGGGATCGAGATCCCGGCGGAGAGCGCCATGAGGGAGAGCATCGCGATGCCCACCCCGGTGATGGCGGTGACGATCGGGATGACCGCGGGGACGAAGGACCGGAACACGATCGCGAGGATGATCAGGGCGACGATGACGCCGATGATCTCGCCGGCCCCGAAGGGAATCTCTGCGCTCTGGAGGAACTGCCCGCCCGCGTGGATCTCCAGGCCGTCGGAGTCCGCCTGGGAGACGAGGTGCTGGATCTCCTCGACCGCGGTCGCGGGGTACTCCCCGACCTGACCGTCCATCTGGAACTGCGCGACCATCGCGGTGTCATCGTCGTTGCGGGTGCCGGGGGAGATCTCACCGAAGGGGTCGGGTGCCTCGGCAACCCCGTCCACCTCCGCGATGTCTCCCATGAGCTCGGTGATCTCCGCGCGGTGATCATCGATGTCGCTGCCGTCGCGGGTCACGAGCACGACCTGTCCGGAGGTCCCGGCGAGCTCGGGGAAGCGGGTGGCGAGGGTGTCCAGGCCCTCCTGGCCCTCGGTACCGGGGATCTCGAACTCGGTGGAGAAGCTGCCGCCGAGTCCCGCCGCCAGGGCGCCGCTGAGCAGGAGCAGAACGGTCCACACCGCGACGATCTTCCAGCGCAGTGCGGCCATGGTGCGGCCCAGGCGGTAGAGCGATGAGGACACGGGACCTCCAGGTCACGACGGGAGAGATGAGACGCCGCGAGGCGCGGCTGGTACCGCGCCGGGACAGACTCGAGACAACGATGCATTCGATACGCGATCGTATCGGTGCGATACTATCGGCCCTGCCGAGCCGTCTTCAACGGCACCTGTCCGGAGGTGAGGCACCTCCTTTCCCTGTGATGCGCCGCGCGCGCATCCGCCCTGTGACCGACCGCGGGGCGCCATAACCGATCTGGAGATGCGATGACCGAGGTGGAGAACCCATGACCGAGCTGGAGATGCGATGACGGAGCTGTTTGAGCCGCTGCCGGAATCCGCCGCCACGCGCCGCAAGGAGAACACCCGCACCCGCCTGGTGCGGGCCTCGCTCGATGTCTTCGTCGACAAGGGGATCGACGCGGCCACCGTCGATGACCTGGTGAAGGCCGCCGGCTTCACCCGCGGCGCCTTCTACTCCAGCTTCACGCACAAGGAAGAGGTGTTCCTGGCGCTGTTCGATGAGGTCACCACTGAACTGCTGGCGATCGCCGATGCCGCCGTGGGCCGCGCGATGCAGGGTGATCCGCATGGGGCCGGGGAGGGCGTGGATATGCGGCAGATGCTCGCGGTGTTCGAGGGGATCCGCCCCTTCGGGCGACAGTGGTCGCGGCTGTACACCGAGGCGACCGCCCGCTCCTTGCGCGACGCTGAGATGCGGGCAGCCCTCGCCCATCAGCTCGGGAGGATGCGCGAGCGCATCGGGGCACTGCTCGAACATCGGATGGCGGAGACGGGGGAGCGGGCGCTGCTGCCCACCGCGGATCTCGCCCAGCTGCTCACCGGGATCTTCATTGATCTGATGCTGCGTGAGCAGCTCGAAGGGCGCGATGTCACCGACGTGGCAACCACCACGATCCTCGGCACCCTGAAGGCCTTCGTGGCGCTGCGGGAGAGCTGAACACCCCACCGCATTCCTCCCAGGCCCGGCGGCTTGCGACGCATCTCGGGATCGCAAGGACGAGCACGGCGGGTACTCTGCCCCGGTGACTTCGCACAGCACTTCTCCTACGACCGAGACTCCACCGCACTCTGGACGCCCGGTCGGCGCTGTCTACGCCGACCGGGGCTCCTCGCACTTCGACATCCTCCTGGCCGCCATGGTCACCGTCGTGATCCTCTCCGGCATCGGCGCTGCGAAAGGGGTCAGCTTCGGCACCATCCCGGGCATCGGCTTCGAGGTCATCACTGACGGCGGCTTCTTCCTCTTCCCCCTGGCGTATGTGCTGGGGGACATCATCACCGAGCTGTACGGGCCGCGGGCCGCTCGTCGGGCGATCTTCACGTCCTTCGTCGTGAGTGTCTTGGCCTCTGTCTCCTATCACGTGATCATCGCTCTGCCGCCGTTCCCCGATGAGTACGGGCTGGCCAAGCAGGCCGCGCTCGAGGTCGCGCTCGGGCCGGTGTGGATCGTGGTCCTCGCGGGCCTCGCGGGCTTCCTCGCGGGGCAGACGCTGAACTCCCAGGTGGTCTCGCGGATGAAGAACCGAATGGGGGAGCGGGGCCTGGTGGGGCGCCTGCTGACCTCCAGCGGCCTCGGGGAGCTCGTGGACACGATCATCTTCTGCTCGATCGCGTCGGTCGCCATCGGCATCACGACCCTCGAGCAGTGGTTCGAATACACACTGCTGGGCTTTCTGTACAAGGTGCTGGTTCAGTACGCGATGATCCCGGTGACCAGTGCCGTGATCCGCTGGCTGAAGCGCACCGACCCCACCTACCAGAAGCGCCTGCGCGAGGCGGATCTCGCAGCATCGCCCGGGGCGGGTCGCTGACCATCGCCGCCCCAGTGCCACCTCACCACCGACGATCGTCGGGTCCTGCCACGGCTGATCGCTCGACCACGGTGGATCACATCGCACCGCTCGGCGGAAGGGCCGCGCAGCCAAGAGCGAACATACTCGCTCCCATGATGACGACGACACCTCCAGCTTCCGTCCCGACCACCTCGCAGCCCGAGGCTCCGACCGCGACGGACGGGGGATCATCGCAGCCCGACCGACCCTTCGGCGCGCATCTGCGCATGCCCTGGTGGGCACCGATCCTGCTGACCATCGGACTGCTCGGGCTCATGCTGATCCTGCAGCTGGTCACCGTCACCGCGGTCACGATCGGCGAGATCATGCTGCTGGGCCGCGATCCTGACTCGACGACGCTCTCTCCGCTCATGCTGCTCGCCGTGAACCTCTCGCTCGCGCTCACGGGCGTCATCGCCGCGGTGCTCACCCGTATCGTCGCCAAGGTCCCGCTGCGCACACTGCTGGCCGCGCCGCACCGTCCGAGTGCCGGACGGCTCGGGACGTGCCTGACCATCTTCACGCTGCTGGTGCTCGCGGCACTGGGGATCAGCGAGCTGCTCGCGCCACAGCCGCAGTCCATCTCCGGTGTCGCGCTGACCGGGACCACCATCGGGCTGCTGGCGGTGGCGCTGCTGACCACGCCGCTGCAGGCCGCCGGGGAGGAGCTGCTGTTCCGCGGGACGATCATGCCGGCCATCAGCTCGTGGGTGCGGCCGGTGCGTCCCGCCCTGGTGCTCGGCGTGGCGGTCTCCACCGTGCTGTTCGGCATCTCTCACGCCTCGATCGATCCGTGGCTGCTGGCCTACTACACCGTCTTCGGACTCTCCATGGCCGTGATGGCCATCATCAGCAAGGGCCTGGAGGCCCCGATCGCCTTCCACGTCGCCAACAACGTGGTGATGATGGCGATCGGCAGCGTGTTCAACGATGGCGCGGAGCTGACCTTGGACCGGTCGGTGGGGATGGGCGGCCCGTTCATGCTGACCTTCATCGCCCTGGATCTGCTGGCCGTCGGGGTGGTGTGGCTCATCGAGCGGCGCCGGAACGTGTCCTCCCTCAACGCGGAATGACATTTCGAGAACGTTCCCGTCGGCCGTAGGATGTGGGCTTCGAGCCGGGCGAGATCCCTGTGGATCCGCCTGGCTCGACGCATCCCCACCCTGTCCTGCGCGAGTAGAAAGGCCCTCGTGTCCACCGCCGACGACACCCCGCGCGAGCACACCAGCCCGTCGGACCCCGTGCCCACCACCACCGGGTCGATCCCGACCACCACGACCGGGTCGATTCCGACGATCACCGGCGGGATTCCCACCATCACCGGGGCGATTCCGGTGCTCGAGGATCCCGCGGATCAGGAGTTCGCGCAGCTGCCCGGGGAGGATGAGCTGCAGGGCACGCGCGGGAAGGTCACCGCTTTGGTCATCGCGGTGCTCACCACGCTGAGCGCGATCGGCCCGCTGGCCACCGACATGTACATCCCGGCCTTCCCGCAGGTCGCCTCGGATCTGGCGAGCAGCGCGGCGAGCATGCAGCTGACCCTGACCGCTTTCTTCATGGGCGCCGCCGGGGGACAGGTGGTCGCCGGACCGCTCTCGGATCGGCTCGGTCGGCGTGCACCGCTGATCCTGGGCATTCTGCTGGCGCTGCTGGGTTCGATCGGCTGTGCGCTGGCCCCGTCGGTGGAGCTGCTGCTGGTGATGCGCGTGCTGCAGGGGATCGGCGGCGGATTCGGCATGGTGCTGGGACGCGCGGTGCTGATCGATATGACCGACGGCCCTGAGCTGTTCCGGATCATGAACATCATGCAGGGCGTGGGCGGTATCGCGCCGATCGTCGCACCCTTACTGGGCGGCATGATTCTGCTGGTGGGCCAGTGGCGCGAGATCTTCTGGGTGATCGCGGGGATGTCGCTCATCTCCCTGGTGGGCGTGCTGTGGCTGATCCCGGAGTCCCTGCCGCTCTCTCGTCGGCATTCCGGCGGGTTCCGCACCTTCCTGCACAACACGGGCGTGCTGCTGCGCCGCCGCACCTTCGTGGCCTACATGCTGGTGAACGCCTTCTCGGCCTTCGCGCTGATGGCATATGTGTCCGCCTCCAGCTTCGTGCTCCAGGAGATGCTGGGCTTCAGCTCCACCGGGTATTCCATCGCTTTCGCGATCAACTCGGTGGGCATGATGTCGATGTCGCTGCTGTCGGCGCATCTGACGCGCACGATGCACCCGCGCCGCCTGATCCGAGCGGGACTGACGGTCGTGACGCTCGCATCCTTTGCCCTGCTGATCGGCAGCCTGTTCCTCGGCACGCCGGTGTGGATCGTGCTGCCGGCGTTCTTCTTCACCGTCGCGCCGCAGGGGCTGATCTTCGGCAACGGCGGGGCGCTCGCCTCGAACGAAGCGCGCGAGTTCGCCGGCACGGGCTCGGCGATACTGGGGCTGGGCTTCTCTTTCGCGGCCTCGTTCGCGGCGCCGCTGGTGGGCCTCGGCGGTACGCACACAGCGCTGCCGATGGCGATCGTCATGGTCGGCGGCGCGCTGCTGTCGATCCTGTTCTTCATCCTCGCCGGGCGCGGGAGCGTGATGGCTGACGTGACAGGGGCTCAGAGTGAGACAGCCTGAGTCCCCAGCTGGCGTCGGACTGAGATTTTTGGCGCCTGCGCTGGACCGCGCGGAGGCAGGCGCCGACTTTGCCCGCGCCATGATCTCGTGCGCGTCGCGCCGCGTTGGGGCATCCGCGGTGGTGACCGTCGACCGGAAGGCCGCACGCGCAGTGGGATGGACGCTGTTGGGTGCGGAGATTCGATAACTTTCCGTAGCGAGCCGATAATGTACGTTATGTAAAGTGCAGTGGAGGGATTCGACCCGCCAGGCGGGCCACCCCTTCTCCGTCACCGGTAGACCGTCGAGCGATGATCGATGGCGACGATGGTGACCACGTCGGAGATCCGATAGATCACGCGATAGTCGCCGCGTCGAGCACGATGCAGTCCCTCCAGCTCGAACCGCAACGGCTTACCCACTCGACGCGGGTTCTCGGCGAGCGATCCGTAGATGAACTCGGCGGCCGCAACGGCGACTTTCTCCGGCAGCTTCTGGATGGCACGCGTGGCGGCCGGCGACCACTCAATGCCGAAGGTTTCGCCGTTCATCGATGCAGTAGGTCGAGGATCTCGTCCTTCGTGTGCGCTGTCCCGCCGTCGGCGGCAAGCTCTGTGAGGCTCTGGCGAATCTCCCCCATGAGCTGCGGTCGGCTCATGATGTCCAGCGTCTCCTCCAGGGCTGCAAGATCGTCGGCGCTGATCACCACGGCGGCAGACTTCCCATGCCGAGTGATCGTCACGCGCCCGCGCTCCCGCTCTACGTGATCCACCACTTCGGACAAGCGGTTCTTCACGTCACGCAGGGCCATGGTCGATTCGATAGTCATGGCTACAAGTGTAGCCATTGTGTACGGGGGCGGGAATCCTTCCTGCCCCGTGTCCTCCTCCCCCTGGTCCGCTGCGGCGCGCATGATGGAACCAGTCCCTTGCCTGGAGCCGCCGATGACCCCGCCTGACACTGCTGCGCTCCCACCACCGGAAGGCTGACCGATGACGCTCATGACCCCCTGGGGCGAGACCCTGGATCGCACGCACCCGCTGCCCGAGCATCCCCGCCCTCAGCTCGAGCGCGAGACCTGGCTGTCGCTCAACGGGCCCTGGGAGTACGCGATCACGCCCGCGCGGAGCACCGCCGCAGCCACGACCCCGGGCACGTGGGATGGCGAGATCATCGTGCCCTTCTCCCCCGAGACCGCGCTTTCCGGCGTCCAGTGCACCGTCACCCCCGAGGATGTGCTCTGGTACCGCCGCCGCCTGCACCTGCCCGAGTCCTTCACCGGGCAGCGGGTGCTGCTTCACTTCGGCGCCGTGGACCAGGACTGCACGGTGCTGCTGGATGGCGTCGAGATCGGCTCTCACCTTGGCGGATACCTGCCCTTCACGGTGGAGCTCACCGAGCACCTCTCCCCCGGCATCGCCCACGAGCTCGTCGTGCGGGTCCGCGACGTCACCGACACCTCGTATCGTTCCCGCGGGAAGCAGTCCTCGCGCCCGCACGGCATGTGGTACACCGCCCAGTCCGGGATCTGGCAGAGCGTGTGGCTCGAAGCAGTCCCCCACATGTTCATCCGAACGCTGCAGCTCACGCCGCATCTGGCGGACGGCGAGGTGGAGGTGCGCCTCGAGATCGATGCACCGGACCGGCCGACGACTGGCGGTGGCCCATCGAGCCTGCGCGCCGAGGTGGCGATCACCGCCCCCGACACCGGGCAGGCCGTCACCGCGCACATCCCCGTCGGCACCCCCACCCGGATCCCGCTCACGACGCCGGTACGGGCGTGGTCTCCTGAGGACCCGTTCCTCTACGACGTCGAGGGGCGCTGCGGCGATGACGTGGTGCGTTCCTACGTCGGGATGCGCTCGGTAGGGCTTGGGCCCGATGCGCAGGGCCGCAACCGGCTGCTGCTGAACGGAAAGCCTTACCTGCATCTGGGGCTGCTGGATCAGGGGTACTGGCCCGATGGGCTCATGACCGCCCCCTCCGATGCGGCGATGGTCTTCGACATCGAGCTCGCGAAGGACCTGGGCTTCACGATGCTGCGCAAGCACATCACGATCGCGCCGGACCGCTGGTATCACCACTGCGACCGCCTGGGGATGCTCGTGTGGCAGGACATGGTCAGCGGCGGCTCCACCTATCACCCGGCCGTGATCTCCGCCCCGGCCATCACGCCGCTGCAGCTGCCGGACCGGTGGCATCGCCTTTTCGGGCGCACCGACGCGCTGGGCCGCGCGGAGTTCCGGGCGGAGCTGCGCGGCACGGTCGAACATCTGCGCGCCCACCCGTCGATCGTGGCGTGGATCCCGTTCAACGAAGGCTGGGGACAGTTCGACGCCCTCGACATCACCGCGGAGCTGCGGGAGCTCGACCCTACGCGCCTGATCGACCATGCGAGCGGCTGGCACGACCAAGGCGGCGGGGACATGGTCTCCCGCCACGTCTACTTCCGCCCCTACCGCCTCTCCCCAGCGGATGCCCGCGACCCCCGCGCGGCGGTGCTCAGCGAATACGGCGGCTATAGCGTGCATCTGCCCGAGCATGCGTGGAGCGATCGCGAGTTCGGGTATCGCCGCTTCCCCTCCCTCCCCCAGTTCCAGCGGGCCTTCATGGATCTGCAGCGCCGACAGGTGCTCCCGGCGCTGCGCGAGGGTCTTGCCGCAGCGGTGTACACGCAGCTGTCGGACGTGGAATCTGAGGTGAACGGCCTGGTCACCTATGACCGGAAGGTTGTGAAGGTGGATCGGGAACGGGTCCGCGCCGTCCACGCCCAGCTGCAGGAGGCTTTCGAGCATGCGGTCCGCGGCACCGCCCCACTCCCCCGCCCAGTGCCGGTCAGTGAGGAGGAGATCACCGCGCCGGTCTCGCTCACGAACGCCGCCGGGCTGCTGAACCCGCAGGCCGTCGGCTTCACGCGCACACCCCTGCACCGCACCGACGCCCTCGCACCCCGCTTCTCCGGCTCGCGCCGCCGCCCCTCCTCCTGGGCGCGCACCAAACGCTGGGAGTACTGGGCGATCACCACCGACGCTCACATCGTGGCCCTGGTCATCTCCGATATCGACTACGCCGGGGTGCCGAGCCTGTGGGTGCTGGACCGCGAGACCGAGGAGGAGATCTCCTATGAGGCCGTGACCCCGTTCGGCCGCGGGATGACGCTCCCGCCGACGTTCGGGGACGGTTCGGCCCGGGCGCTCACCCGCGCCTTCCAGCTGGGGGTCGATGAGGTGCCCGGCGGGACGCGGCTGCGGGCCCGCTCCGCGCGGATCGAGCTGGATGTCATCGCGCGCAGGCCCGCGGGCCATGAATTCCTGGGCGTCGTGGTGCCGTGGGACGACCGGCGTTTCCAGTACACGGTCAAGGACGCGGCGCGGCCCGCCGATGGATGGCTGCGCATCGACGGAATCACCCATCCCATCCCGGCCGGACATTCCTGGGCGGTACTGGATCACGGGCGGGGCCGCTGGCCGCACCGGGTGCACTGGAACTGGGGAGCCGGGACCGGGCGCCTGGCCGACGGCCGCGCGCTCGGCATCCAGGTGGGCGGCCGGTGGACCGACGGCTCCGGGGTCGTGGAGAACGCCCTGCAGCTCGACGGCCGCCTGCACAAGATCAGCGAGGAACTGGTGTGGGACTACGACACCGAGAACTGGATGGCGCCGTGGCGGATCTGGGGTGAACGGCTGGACCTCACCCTGGTTCCGTTCCACCTCAAGCAGTCCCACACGGACCTCGGGCTCGTCTCCTCGCACACGCATCAGTGCTTCGGCACCTGGTCCGGGACCGCCTGGACCGATGACAGCGAACGCCTCGAGATCGCTGGCATCACCGGTTTCGCGGAGGACGTCCACCAACGGTGGTGAGGGGCCCGAACCCGGCCCGACGAGGGTGACGGCGGATCGATCGGGCGACCGTCAGCGGGGCGTAACCGTCAGCGGGGCGTATACGTCCAAAAGCGCCGGGCCAGCACGGCGATGACTGCCATCGCCACGACCACGATCACCCCGCCGATGAGTGTCACTGGCGCCGCGCCGCCCGGGGTGCCGACGATCCCGGCCGCCCCGCCGTGGACGACATCGGCGATGCGCGGTCCCCCGGCGACGACCACGATGAACACGCCCTGCAACCGTCCGCGCACCGCCGGGGACGCGGCCGAGAGCAGCATCGTCTGCCGGAACGCTGCGGAGGCCATATCCGCAGCGCCGGCGGCCACCAGGGCGCCCACGCCGATCGCGAGCCAGATTCCACCGCTGCCGTTGGCGAGCATCGCGGCGGCGCCGAACACGGTGATGCCCAGCCCCCAGACGGCGATCGCCAGAACGATGGTGCGGCCGTGGCGGCGTACGCGGGAGACCCAGCCGGAGAACACCCCGCCCAGCACGGCGCCGACGGGGATGGCGGCGAACAGCAGTGCGAAGGCGATGCCGCCTGCGGCGGGGCCTCCGAAGTCAACATGCGCGATCTCGGGGAAGAGGGCTCGGGGCATGCCGAAGACCATTGCGATGATGTCCACGACGAAGCTCATGAGCAGCAGTCGATGCCCGGCAAGGTAGACGAGTCCCTCGATCACCGAGCGCAGGCCGACAGTCCCGCTCGAGCCCGCGCCGGGCAGGGCGGGCAGGTGCACGACGGCCCATAGCGTCGCCAGCAGCGTCACCGTGTCGATCGCATATAGCCAGGTGAAGCCGGTGAGAGGGAGCAGAGCCCCGGCGACCAGCGGGCCAGCGATCCCCCCGGCGTTCATCACCGTCATGTTCAGGGAGTTTGCGGCCGGCAGCAGGTCCTCGTCGAGGATCTCCGGCAGCAGCGCGGTGCGAGCAGGCTGGTTCAGGGCGAAGAAGCCCTGCTGGATCGCGAACAGCGACAGCAACAGCCAGACGTTCCGTTCCGGCAGCGCGGCCTGCACCGTGAACAGGGCGCTGGTGGCGATGAGTCCGAGCGTGGTGATGAGCAGCAGGGTGCGCTTGTCGAAGCGGTCGGCGAGCGATCCGCCATATAGGCCCAGGATCACGAGCGGCACTAGGCCGAACAGTCCGGCGAGCCCGACGTAGGCGCTCGAGCCGGTATCGACGAAGATCTGCGCGGGCACGGACACGACGGTCAGCTGCGCCCCGATGACGGTGATGATGTTGGCCGTCCACAGACGGCGGAAGTGCGGGGAGGACTGCAGGGGTCGGGTGTCCGCGAGAAGTCCGCGTCGCTGTCCTGCCACCGCTTGTGCTCACCCTGTCCTGTGCTGCCAACGTCCCGCCCGGTGGCGGACCGCTGGGATCCTACTCCCACGGCGCACGGGGCCGGGCAGCAGTCTGCTGGGGCACCCTACGGCCGACGGTGCGCTGCGGGGCCGTCAGCTCGTGAACAGCGGCAGCAGCTCCCGCAAGCTGCTGATGCGGCGGTCCGTCGGTGCCTCCAGCGGGATGCCCGGAGTCACGAGCAGCCAGCCCCGCACCCCGGCGGCTTCCGCTGCCGCGATGTCCGCGGGCCGGTCCCCCACCGCGATCGCCTGGTCTACGGGGAGGCTGTGCCGACGTAGAAGCTCGCGGATCATCTCCGGGTCCGGTTTGCGGGCGAACCCATCGGGCGCGCACACCATGTCATCGATCGGCAGCTCCAGCGCGTCCAGGAGCGACTGCGCGCTCTGCCGCTCGCGGTGGGTCGCCACGAGGTTGAGACTGTCCGCGCGGTGCACCGCCTCGAGCAGGTCACGGGCGCCGTCCGCCACGGGTGGTGGGCTGGTGCGCCAGTGGATCTTGGTGGCCTCGTAGGCGGCGCGAAGCTCCTGCTCGGAAACTCCGTGCCGTGCGGCAAGGGTGCTGATGGCATGGGAACTTGAGATGCGCGTGAGGGTCGCGACCTCATGCAGGAGCTGCGCCGTGGGGTGCGCCGTGAGCGCCCCGGCCAGGGCCCGGTCCACATCGGGGTAGGTGTCCACGAGCGTGCCGCCGAGGTCCCAGATCAGTGCGCGCATGCGCCCAGTGTGGCAGGGGTGGCACCGATTGGGTGTGCCGCGGCGACGGGGTGTTGACTGCGGGGCGTGCCTGTGATCGATGAGCTGCTGACCCTGTCGCTCGCGTCCCTGCTGCTGCTCCTGGCCCTCGCTTTCGTGGCCGGGTGGGTAGATGCGGTGGTGGGCGGAGGCGGCTTGATCCAGCTGCCGGCGCTGCTGACCGCGATGCCGAGCGACGCACCGACCGGCGCAGTGCTGGGCACCAACAAGCTCGGGGCGATCGCCGGGACGGCGGTGGCCGCTGGCACGTACGTTCGGCGCATCGCCCCGGTCGCTGGGACGGCGGTGCCCCTGGTTCTCAGTGCACTGGTCGGCAGTGCAGCCGGGGCTGCGAGCGCCTCCCTGCTGCCCCGTCCGCTGCTGACGCCCGTCGTGCTGGTGGCGGTCCTCGGGGTCGGCACGTACACGGTGGTCCGGCCGCGCCTCGGACTCGAGCATGCTCCGCGCCATCAGGGCAGCGCGCAGTGGCTGCGTGCGGGTGGTATCGGTGGCGGTGTCGGGTTCTACGACGGGGTGCTGGGGCCGGGCACCGGCAGCTTCTTCATCATCGCGCTGGTCTCGCTGCTGGGCTACGGGTTCCTGGAGGCGAGCGTGCATGCGAAGCTTGCGAACCTCACCACGAACCTGGGGGCGCTGCTCGTGTTCGGCCTGCAGGGGCATGTGTGGTGGCTGCTCGGGGCGCTGCTGGCGCTCGCGAACATTCTGGGCGGCTATCTGGGCGCGCGCCTCGCATTGCGCCTGGGCTCCGGGTTCGTGCGGGCTGTGTTCCTCATCGTCACCGGCTTGCTCGCCCTGCGCCTCGCGGTGGACTCCCTGCAGCTGCTGCTCTGAGCGGCCTCTTCTCCCCTGCGCGCTCTGCTCCCCGCCCTGTCTGCTCCTCCGCCCTGGTAGCGCCGCCCCACTGTGCTCCCGGGAATAGATCCGGGCCGTGGGGGGTTGAGAAGGCTGTACGTCTCGCCGCGCAGCGCGGCCCTGTCCTGGAGGTCTCATGGATCCCACCACCCTGTTCAGCTACGAGCGCCACGTGGATTCCCGGTCCCTGAACGGGCGCACCCTGCTGGTGACCCTCGGCGCCTACTCCGATGCCGGTGAAGCCCAGCGGCTGATCGACGATGAGCTGCTGAACAGCCTCTCCAGCCGCGTCGTGGGACGCCTGGATATGGACCAGGTGTATGACTATGCCGGGCGGCGCCCCGAGGTGACGCTCGAACTGGACCACTTCGTGGATTACGAGAAGCCGGAGATTCTCCTGCATGAGGTCACCGACCTCGCCGGAGAGACGTTCTTCCTGCTCACCGGCCCGGAACCGTCCTTCCAGTGGGAGCGCGTGGCTGGTGCCCTGCAGATCGTGGTGGAGCAGCTGGGCATCGAGAAGGTGCTGCTGCTGCAGGGCTTCCCCGCCCCGGTGCCTCACACCCGCGAGCTGCCGGTGACCCGCTATGCGGGGGACCCGGATTCGATCCAGGTGCGCCGCCCGATGCCCGGGATGTTCCGGCTGCGTGCCCCGTTCACGGCGCTGCTCACGATGCGGCTCGCCGAGGGCGGGCATGACGTGGTGGGTCTGACGGTCCACGTCCCGCAGTACCTGCACGAGATGGCTTACCCCGACGCGGCGCTGGCGCTGCTGAGCGCCGTCGCCGAGGAGCACGGCCCGCAGCTGCCGCTGCGTGAGCTCGAGTCCCAGGCCACGACGGTGCGGGAGGCGGTGCAGGCCCAGATCGATGCGCAGCCGCCGCTGCAGGAGATGGTGGCCGGGCTCGAGCAGCGCTTCGACCGGATGATCACCTCCGGGGCGGGGGCGGAGGTGCCGACGGCCGAGGACATCGCCGCGGAGGTCCAGGAGTACCTGGCGAGCTTCGAGCACGACGATCTGGAGCACCCTGACGCCGGGGAGAACACCTCACGTGAGCAGGGGCCGCCGGATTCACCGGATGAGGATCTCGGACCGACGGACAGGCCCGCCGACGACGCCTGACAGCGTCCGCGGGAGCAGGTGCCGACCAGAGGGCCTCGCTGCTGAGCGGTTCCCCGCTGCTCAGCGCAGCGCCAGGCGCTGCTCGTGATCCTCGCGCGGCAGCTGCGGGTCCACCACCGCGGTGACCTGTATCCCTGTGAGCTGCAGATCCCCGTTCAGCGTGGTCATGAACGCGGTATCGGCCGCGTCTTGCCCGGTGGCGATGCGCACCATCGACTCCCGCGGGGCGAGGTGCGTGGCATCGACCACCAACCAGCGGTTCTCCACGAGCGCCTCGACCACGAGGTGGAAATCCATCAGCGCCAGACCCGGCGCATAGACGGCTACGCAGCGGGCGGGGATGCCGCTCGCCCGCAGCAGTGTCGCGGTCAGGTGCGCATAGTCCCGGCACACGCCCTGGCGGGCCAAGTATGTCGAGCGCGCGGAGTCGGTGATGGTGCTTGAACCGGGCACATAGTCCAGATGCTCCGCCACCCACTGCACCACGGCATCGACGGCATCGGTGCCCTGGGCGGTGCCCACCACCTCCTCAGCCGCCCGCGTGAACTCGTCGACCTCGCAGTAGCGCGAGGGCCGCAGATACGTCACCGCATCGCTGTCCTCCACGACCGGTTCACCGGCCGCGGTGATGTCACGTGCGGCATACACGATCTCCACCGATCCCTCGGGCAGGGCGCTGAGCAGATGCATGCGGTTGCCGTAGCGATCCCGGGACTCCTGCGCTGTGATGGTCTGCCCATCCCCCGTTGTGACCTGCAGGCTCTCCTTCCCCACCGGTGTATCGGCCACTGCCACCAGCAGCGCGACGTCCGTTCCCTCGGCCACCTCGGCCCGCATCCATGCCCGCACGTGTCGTTCCATAGCTGCAGTGTGCCGCCTCACGCGCCCTCCGGGTGCCATCTGCCGAGTTCGAGGCGGGCACCGCGTTGCCGGGGTGTGACGGAGGACATAGGCTGGTGAGGCTGCTCGACCACCGTTTCTGCTGCCATCCGAGGTGACCCGCCGTGGAGATCTCCGTCCAGTTGTACAGCGTCCGCGAGGCGCTCGCCGCCGATCCCGCCGCCACCATCGCGCGCCTGGCCGCGATGGGATTCACGGCCGTAGAGCCCTTCGGCCTCATGGAGCATGCCGAGGTGCTGCGACCACTGCTGCGCGAGCATGATCTGCGCGCCCCCTCCACACATGCCTCCCTGCTGGGCTCCGAGGATCCCGAAGCCGTGCTGCGCACCGCCGCCGCGATGGGCATCACCACCATCATCGAGCCCTACCACGACCGCGAGGCCTGGCAGGAGGAGTCCGATATCGCCGCTACCGCAGAGCGACTGAACCAGCTCGCGGGCATCGCCGCGATCCACGGCGTCCGGGTGGGCTACCACAATCACGATGCGGAGACCCGCCCGCACACCGACGGCCGCTGCGGCCTGGAGATCCTCGCCGACCGCCTGGATCCCCGGGTGGTGCTGGAGCTGGACACCTTCTGGTGCGCGGTGGGCGGCACCGATCCCGCCGCCCTGCTGGGCACCCTGGGACAGCGCGTCCAGCTGGTCCACCTCAAGGACGGCCCGCTCACAACGACCACGAAGGACCAGCTGCCGCTCGGCGAAGGCGCGATGGACGCGCCCGCGATTCTCTCGGCCGCGCCGTGGCTCGAGGTGGGCGTCATCGAGTTCGACGACTACGACGGTGACGTCCTTCAGGCCGTGGAGCGCTCCCGAAAGAACCTCGTGGACATGATCCGCGACGGCCGCGACTGAGCCCACCGACTGAGCCCACGACTGAGCCCACCGACCGCCTGGGCCCGGCGCCGCACACCGTCGGCCCCGTGCCCGCCTGATCTGAGGAGCACTGCGATGACCAATCCCACCGATCGTCCGCTCGGCGTGGCCATGATCGGCTACGCCTTCATGGGCCGCGCCCACTCCCAGGCCTGGCGCAGCGTCGCGGCAGCCTTCGACGTCCCAGCGGTGGAGCGCCGCGTCATCGTCGGCCGCGATGAGCAGGCCGTGGCGCAGGCCGCTGAGCGGCTCGGCTGGCAGGAGCATGCGACCGATTGGCGGGAGGTGATCGCCCGTGAGGACGTGGACATCGTGGACATCTGCACCCCCGGGTTCCTCCACGAGGAGATCGCGATCGCAGCGCTCGCGGCCGGTAAGCATGTGCTGTGCGAGAAGCCGCTGGCCAATGACACGGCCGGGGCTGAGCGCATGGCTGCGGCAGCCCGCGTGGCCGGCCAGCGCGGGCAGGTCGCGGCTCTGGGCTTCACGTACCGCCGCGTTCCCGCCCTGGCTCTTGCCCAGCAGATGTGCGCACAGGGGAAGCTCGGGACGATCCGCCAGGTCCGTGCAAGCTACCTGCAGGACTGGCTGGTCGATGAGGACGCACCGATGACCTGGCGTCTGCGGCAGGAGACCGCCGGCTCCGGGGCGCTCGGCGACATCGCCTCCCACGCCATCGACCAGGTCCAGCACCTCACCGGACAGCAGGTCACCACGGTGCGCGGGCGCCTTGCGACCATGGTTCCCGAGCGCCCCGGCGAATCGGGCCCCGAAGCGGTCACCGTGGATGATGCCGCCTGGGCGACCCTCGAGCTCTCCGGCGGGGCGCTCGCCTCGGTGGAGGTCTCCCGCATGGCCACCGGTGCGAAGAACCAGCTGCGCCTCGAGCTGTACGGCACCGACGGGGCGCTGCGCTTCGACCTCGAGAACCCCAATGAGCTGTGGTACCTCGATGCCACCGCGCCGATCGCCCAGCAGGGCTTCACCCGGGTGCTGGTCACCGAACCGGAGCACCCCTACCTCGAGGGCTGGTGGCCACAGGGCCACGTGCTGGGATGGGAGAACGCCTTCACGAATCAGGCCCGGGACCTGCTGCTGGCGATCCGTGACGGCGATCCCACCGGTTTCACCCCCACCTTCGAGGACGGTCTGGCGCTGCAGCGCGTGCTGGATGCGGTGATCGCCTCTGACGCCGCCGACGGCGCCACCGTCAGCCTGTGACCCCGCCACCACCCCCGGCCTACCACTACCAGGAGAGACCATGCCGCACCCCCATACTCTGTTCACCGGCCAGTGGGCTGACCTCACCCTCGACGAGGTCGCCGGGCACGCCGCCCGCTTCGGCTACGACGGGCTGGAGATCGCCGTCTCCGGCGAGCACCTGGACGCCAGCCGCTGGGACGATGACGACTACATCGCCGAGCGTCAGGAGATCCTCGCCAAGCACGGCCTCAAGGTCTGGGCGATCTCCAACCACCTCAAGGGCCAGGCGATCTGCGATGACCCCATCGACTTCCGCCACCAGGCGATCGTCGGCTCGGCCGTCTGGGGCGATGGCGACCCTGAAGGGGTGCGGCAGCGCGCCGCCGAGGACATGAAGAACACCGCGCGGCTCGCGCAGAAGCTCGGTGTGAAGACCGTCGTCGGGTTCACCGGATCGAAGATCTGGAAGTACGTGGCGATGTTCCCGCCGGTCTCCCAGGACGTGATCGACGAGGGCTACCAGGACTTCGCGGACCGCTGGAATCCGATCCTCGATGTGTTCGACGAGTGCGGGGTGCGCTTCGCCCATGAGGTGCATCCCTCGGAGATCGCCTATGACTACTGGACGACGCAGCGCACGCTGGAGGCGATCGACCATCGGCCGGCCTTCGGCCTGAACTGGGATCCCTCGCATTTCATGTGGCAGCAGATCGACCCGGTCTCCTTCATCACCGACTTCGCGGACCGCATCTACCACGTGGACTGCAAGGACATCCGCGTGAACATCACCGGGCGCAACACCCGGCTGGGCTCCCATCTGCCCTGGGGCGATCCGCGACGCGGCTGGGACTTCGTGTCCTTCGGCCGGGGGGACGTGCCATGGGATGCGGCGTTCCGGGCGCTGCGCTCGATCGGCTACGACGGGCCGATCTCGATCGAGTGGGAGGACGCCGGGATGGACCGCCTGCACGGCGCCCAGGAGGCGCTCGAGGTGCTCCGGTCCCTGGACTACCCGCCGGCGGAAGGGGCCTTCGACGACGCCTTCAGCAACCAGAGCTGACCCCATGCGGGATCACGAACCGACCATGCACCAGCACGAACCTACAGAGCTCCAGGAGGAACCGACGGAGCGCCAGCAGATCGCTGACTCGTTCGAGCAGCTCGGCCCCGAGGCGCCGACGATCCTGCCGGGCTGGGGTGCGAGCGAGCTGCTCGAGCATCTGCTGCTGCGTGAGCGGCATGCCCTGGCGCTCGCCGGCTCTCTTGTGCCCGGGCCGCTGACCGGCTTCGCGCTGCAGCGCCGTCGGCGGCAGCTGGCGGAGCTGTCCTTCAGCGAACGGGTGCAGCTGCTGCGCGAGGGCCCCGGGCCCCTCTCCCCCACCGGGCGGATCGATCAGCTCACCGGGGATGGGGAGCTGCTGATCCACCACGAGGATCTGCGACGCGCGCAGGGCGGCTGGGAGCCGCGCCGCCTATCTGCTCGGCGCAGCGCCGACGTGTGGCGGACGGTCCGGCGGATGGCGCCGGTCATGGCGCATATCCCGGCTCAGGTGACGCTCATCTCTCCGCTTGGCGGGCTGCGTCTGGGATCCCGCTGGCGGGACGGGTCGCTGCGGGTGCACGGGGACGTGATGGAGCTGCTGCTGTGGGTCAGCGGGCGCGATGAGGTCGCGCGGGTGCGCATCCACGGGGATCCGGTGGGTCTGCAGGCGCTCACGGAGGGCCGACGGGGAGCGTGAGAGTCTGGGCATTCCGCGGCGGCTGGAGCTGCTGAGAGCTCGGGCGGCTCAGCGGTCGCGGGCACGCCCGGAGCGGCACGGGCGCGTTCTGTGCCGCACAGGCGTTCAAGCCGAGCCTCACAAACGCATACGGCACCTCACGGGCGCTCGAGCAGGAACAGCCGGGGATGGTGGCCCTTCTGGAAGAAGCGGTGCTCGCGGAGCGGCTGCCACCCGGCGGCGCGTTCCTCGAGCACCCGGTGCATGCGGGTGATCTCGTGCGTGAGCACCCCCAGGCGCGCGGTCGGGGCGGCCAGCTGCGCGGCGCGCTCGAGCAGATCCGCGAGCAGATCTTCATTCGTGGCGTGCTCACCGTGCAGCGTTCCCCAGGGCGGGTTCGTCACCAGGCGCGTGAAACCACCCTCGAGCGGCACCTCGCGCACGTCGCCCTCGATCCAGTCGATCCGGCCCTTGCGCCGAGCGGCGCGCTGATGGGTCCGGGCGGCATCGAGCGCCGCCGCCTCCAGGTCCACGCCGACCGCCCGGGCCGGGGCCACCTGGTGCAGCTGCTCGATGAGGAACGTCCCCGAGCCGCAGGTCAGGTCCAGCAGGTCATCGTCGGAGCCCACCTGCAGCAGATCCAGAACCGTTGCGGCGATGGTGGCGTTGACCGCGCCCGGGTAGTTCACGGTCCGCCAGTGCCTGGTCGCGAGCGGCCGCGGCGTGGTGCGCAGCAGCACCTGCCAGGTATCACCCGTCGGCCCGCGGCGAACGCGCGCCACCAGGTCCCCGTCATCGGGATCCTGAGGGATACCAGCCCGATCGGCGAGGGCTGCGGCGAGGCGCTGCATGTCCGGGGTGTCCGCCCCGGCGGCCTCCAGGCGCAGGCCGTGGAAGCGCTGGCGGGGGCGCTGCCGGGCGATGTCCTGCAGAATCTCTCCCAGACGCAGCTGCACGGAGGTCTCCAGCAGCTCCCGGGGGCGCCTGGCCGGAATGCTCAGAGTGCTGTACGCGGCGACGACGCGGCGTAGGGTGCGCAGCGCGTCGAGGTCCTCCGCGCTGAGTGTGAGTTCGGTGGGGCCGATGCTCTGCGCCGGTCCGAGCTGCTCCGCTTCGGTGAGGGCGCTGTCTCCGCAGCCGTCAAGCACCTCGAGCACCAGGTCGTGGCGCATCGTCCCTCCGTTCCGGGGGCTGCCGGGCCCCGCGTGGGCACCCTATCGTCACGTCGGTCCGGCGAGGTCCCCGGGGTCGGTAGACTCGCGGTGTGTTCATCGTGAGTGTGTGTTCTCTCAAGGGCGGGGTCGGCAAGACGTCCGTCACCCTGGGCCTGGCGTCCGCTGCGCTGCACCAGGAGGTGAACACCCTGGTGATCGACCTGGACCCGCAGGGCGATTCGACCCTCGGTCTGATGGGCGAGCCGGCCACGGGCCTGGATCTCGCTGAGGTGCTCTCCTCGCCGCGCACCGAGACCGTGGATCGCGCGATCCAATCCACCCCGTGGGCGGATGATGCGGCGAGCCACCTGGACATCATTCCCGGCAGCGGGCGCTCGGCGGTGCTGGACTCCCCCACCCCCACCACGAAGGAGCTGCTGCGCCTGCGCCAGGCACTGGATAAGCGCACGCACCAGTACGACCTCGTGATCATCGACTGCCCGCCGTCGTTGAATGGGCTGACGCAGACGGCGCTGGCCGCCTCGGACCGGTCGCTGGTCGTCTCGGAGCCCGGCTTCTTCGCCGTCACCGCGGCGGATCGGGCGCTCAAGCTGACCCGGGAGATGCGGGAGGACGGCATTGCGCCGCGCCTGCTGCCGCTGGGAATCGTCGTCAACCGGTACCGGCCGCGGTCGGTCGAGCACCAGTACCGTCTGGCGGAGCTGCGGGAGCTGTTCGGCGATGCCGTGCTGGAGCCGGTGATCGAGGAGCGCGTGGGCCTGCAGCAGGCGCAGGGCGGCGCCGTTCCCCTGCACCGCTACGAGGGGGCATCGGGCAAGCGGCTCACCGCGGACTTCGATGCGTTGCTGCGCACGGTGCTGGACTCGCGACAGCACTCCTGAGGTGGCGTCGCGGCACCAGACACGGCACCACGCAGACGCGGCGCCGCCCAGGCACGCCGCCACCCAGGCGCGGCGCCGACAACATCGACAACAGCGACGCGGCCCGTCCCTTCCCCGGGACGGGCCGCGTCGTCGAGTGATGCGGGTGGTGCTCAGCCGGCCTGGCGGGAGCGGCGGCGGGCGGCGAGCTCGTCCTGCAACGCCAGGGCGGCGTCATCGGCCGGGTTGACGCCGGGCAGGGACAGCAGGTCGTTCTCGACCTCGCGCCACACGCGACCCACGGCGATGCCGAACACGCCCTGGCCGCCCTGGACCAGGTCGAAGACGTCTTCGGCGGAGGTGCATTCGTAGACGGAGGCGCCATCGCTCATGAGGGTGATCGCGGCGAGGTCATCGATGCCGCGCTCGCGCAGTGCGCCGACGGCGACACGGATCTGCTGCAGGGACACGCCCGTGTCGAGCAGACGCTTGACGACCTTCAGCACGAGGATGTCGCGGAAGCCGTACAGGCGCTGGCTGCCGGAGCCATGGGCGGCGCGGACGCTCGGCTCCACCAGGCCGGTGCGTGCCCAGTAGTCGAGCTGGCGGTAGGTGATGCCCGCGGCCTTGCAGGCGGCGGGGCCGCGGTAGCCGAGCTCGCCGGGGGTGTCCACGACATCGTCGAAGAGCACACCCTGTGCGGGTTCCGCGGGCACAGTGGACTGCTCGGTGCGTTCGTCACCGCGAGTGGTGTTCACAGCTACCTCCGGGTCTGGGCTCTCCGAGGGGGAAGGATGAGAGCACTCAGGCCAGGGTAGCGCGCGCAGGCAGGCGCGGGGGCGCGGCACGCCCACTGAAGGTCACGGACAGATGACGGGCAGGCAGCTTGACACCGGATCCTCCGGGACGGCGCGCGGCGGGTCAGGGCTGTCGCAGCGTGGTGCGCAGTAGTGCGGCATGCAGGGAGTTCATCGATTCGGCGAGGTCACGCGCGAGGTCCTCCGCCTCCCCGCGGGCCGCAGCGTCACCGGAACGGCTGCGCGGCCGGGCCACCGAGCGGATCATATGGGCCTCGCGCTCCGCGGAGGTGCGCACCATCACCAGATGCCGGGGATGCAGCCCGACGTCGGCCAGCGCGCGAGCCGCCCGCACGATCTCCAGCTCGGCCGCGCCGTAGAAGAGGGCATCGGCCTGAAGCATCCCGAACTGTTCGAGCTCGGTGAGGAAATCATCCTCCACGGCGGCCTCACGCAGCAGACCGCGCCGGTCCAACCTTACAGGCTGCAGGGTGGCGCTGGGGCCGGGACGGGAGGCGATCGAGGTGACCTCGCTGTCCACGCCGTGCTCGAGCAGATGCTCCTTGATGACCTTGAGCGGCCAGAAGCGATCCCGCTGGGCCCGCAGCACGAACTGCAGGCGCTCCACGTCCTCGCGCGAGTACTTGCGGTAGCCCGATGGGGTGCGCGAGGGCTGGATCAGGCCCTCGGACTCCAGGTAGTGGAGCTTGGAGTGCGCGAGGTCGGGGAACTCATCGCGCAGCAGCTGCAGCACCTGGCCGATGCTCAGCCGGGCACCACCGGCCGCGCTCTGCCGCGAGGCGGATGCCGCCACCGGCTCAGGCCGTCCCGTGGAACGGGTGGTACGTCAGCCGGTACTTGCCGATCTGGACATCCTGACCGGACTCCAGGCGAGCCTCAACCACGCGCTCACCGTGCACATAGGTGCCGTTGAGGGAGCCCAGGTCCCGCACGACGAAGCCCTCGCCATCGCGCACGAAGGCGGCATGCTTGCGAGAGACCGTCACGTCATCGAGGAAGATCTCGCTCTTGGGGTGCCGCCCGGCCACGGTGGTGTCGGAGTCCAGGAGGAACCGTGCGCCCAGGTTCGGGCCCTTGCGCACGATCAGCAGGGCGGTGCGCGGGGGGAGGTTGTCGATGGCGCGGTGATCCTGCGCCGACAGGCTCGGCTCCTGCTCCTCCAGCGGGTCGCTGGGGGAGATCGCGCTGAGCTTCGACGTGTGGTCGAGATTCGCGTCGTTCCACTCGGTGTTGTCTGCCACCGCGCACCCCTTTCCTTCATCGCCACGCGCCCGGGTCATCCTCACCGCGGGGTCGAGCCCCTCTATCCTCGCATGTCGGGCCCGGGCATTGGTCCCTCAACAGCGAGGACAGGCCAAGCCTTGACGATCATTTGACCGGGCTGGCGTGCTCTGGTTCCTGGGGAGTCACCACGGCGTCGATCTGGATCTCCTCCTCGGCCGCCACGGCGAGGGTCCCCCCGTCGGAGGCCACGGAGTCCGCGGCGCCACCTGGGATGCGCAGGGCGGGCTCCATCACGGCCGGATCGCCGATGGCGAGCACCGTGTACGGCGATGCGATAGCGACCCCATCCACCAGCAGCGCGCCATCCGGTGAGGTGGTGATGGAGGTCGAGGCGATCACCCGGACCTCGCCGATCTGGATCACCTCCGCACCGGCATTGCGCAGCTCCTGCACGACACCCAGCAGCGTTGAGGCCTTCACGGCCCGCTCGGGGTCCGCGATGGAGACCATCACGCCGCGGCCCTGGGCGGGCACTGTGCCGGCGAGGATCTCGAGATCGTCCAGGCGTTTGCGAGCGGCCTCGCGGGCGGCCACGGCCCCTTCGTCATCGCTCTGCAGGGTGCGCAAGGTGCGGTCGAGCTCCGCATTCTCCACCTCGAGGTCGGAGACGTGCCGACCGGACTCGTCCAGCAATCGCACGAGCTCCTGCTGGGAGACCCCTTCGAGGGAGTCATCATCCTGACTGACCTGCACCGCGAACGTCATCCCGAGCAGCAGGCAGAGGATTCCCACGATGGCCTGCGACCAGTTCGCGCGCGGCGCCAGGGTGCCGCGCAGGCGCCGCCACACCAGCCGCTGCTGTTCCCGGTCCGCCGGGATCCGCGTCCCGTCGCTCATGACCGGAACAGCTGTCGGCGGATCGCCGCAGCGTTGGAGAAGATGCGGATGCCCAGCACTACGATCACGGCGGTGGACAGCTGCGGTCCCACCCCCAGCTGGTCGCCGAGGAACACCAGGAATGCTGCGATGAGGACGTTGAACAGGAACGAGGTGATGAACACGTGCGCGTCGAAGGCGCCGTCCAGGCTCGCGCGCAGACCCCCGGCCAAAGTGTCGAGGGCGGCGACCACGGCGATCGGCAGGTACGGCTGCAGGTAGACCGGTACATCCGGCTGCAGCCAGATGCCGAGCAGCACACCCAGCACCAATCCGATGATGGCGATCACGAGGGGTCCTCCTGAGTCTGGTCGGGGGCGGGCTGATCCCCGGCCTCCGGGACCCGCGCAGCTTCGCGCAGCGTCCCGATGGGGCGGGCGGGAACGGTCAGCTGGTCCGGTGTCTCCCAGCTGACGGAGATGCCGTAGCGGGTGGTGAGCTCATCGAAGTACGCGCCCGCTTCGCCGGCGGTGAAGGCCTCCTGCAGCGCGGTTGGGTCGCCGAGGGCGGTGATGCGGTACGGCGGGGATAAGGGGCGGAAGTCCACGAGGATCGCGGACCCTGCGGTGCGGATCGCGCTCGTGGCAGAGATCCGCTGGCCGTTGACTGCGATCGCTTCCGCCCCCGCTGCCCACAGGCCGTTCACCGCGACCTGCACATCGGCGTCCATGACGCGATTGATCACCCCGGAGCCGGAGGCTGAGGGCAGCGGTGCGGAGTCCTCGAGCACGAGGACGGCGCCGGGGCCTTCCATGGCGACGGCCGCGCCGGAGCCCTCGGCCTCGGCGAGTCGTTCGGCGGAACCGGAGTCCTCCCGTTCGAGCACGGTCTGCTGGTGCTCAGCGATCTGCCCTTCGAGCTCTTCCTGCAGCGTCTCGAGCTCCGCCACCTCGGCGCGGCTGTCGCGCACTTCCTGCTCGAGCAGGGCCCGCGGCCCATCGGCGGAGGTGGCCTCGGCCCGCAGATCGGCCACCGCGATGACGACGGTGAATCCCAGGGCGATGGCCAGCAGCAACGTCACCGTGCGAGTAGCGGGCGTGTCCGGAGGCGTCGGCTCCGCGGCGGGATCGTTCTGCGCGCGCAGCGGATCGACCTGGTAGGGGTCGGCGGTGAGGGCGCGCAGCAGCGACGTCGGCGAGTACGGCGTCTCACCGTGCAATGTGGTCCGCGTCGGCCGCGACCTCCACCCAGATGCGCGCATACCAGCAGACTAGGCCGGGATGCGCAGCAGCGTGGGTCGAACCGCGGGCAGAGGTCCACGCCGCCGGACATCACACCTGCGGGACATCGAGGTCCTCCCCAAGCAGCATCGAGAAGTCCGTGCGCCCTTCATCGGGCGCCTGCGGCGCCCGGGCCAGGATCTGGAAGCGGGACAGCGTTGCGGTGAGCGGGCCGTGCCGCATCTGTTCATGGAGGGATTCGAGGACTTCGCGGTGGCGGTCGACATCAAGGTCCGCGGGAGCATCCCAGGGCACGCGCCGCAGATAGGCGAGCAGGCTCGCCACATCGTCGAACTCGTAGTGGCCATGGAACGGCTCGGCCCGGTCCACGCGCAGTCCTGCCGCGGTGAGCTCGCGCACCGCGCTCTCAAGGCTCGCCTCCTGTTCGTGCGGCGGCATTCCGAAGGCTGCGCGGATCTCATGGAGGTCATCGGCGCCGACCTGCTGGGTCAGCAGCACGCCGTCGGGCCGCAGGACGCGAGCGATCTCGGCGGGGTCGTAGGGCTCATGCCGCGCGAGGATGAGGTCGAATGCCCCCGCTTCGACCGGCAGCAGCGCGCCGGGCTGGTCGGCGTCATAGCGCACCACCTCGATGCCGAGCGGCGCGAGACGCTCGCGGGCGATGGGGAGGTTCGGCTCCCAGCCTTCCGTGGCGAGTGTGCCGTCGGGCAGCAGCGGGGCCAGCTGCGCGAGCATCTCTCCCCCGCCGGTTCCCAGGTCCAGTACGCGATCCGCCATTGCGGCGAGGTTCTCCACCTGGGTCTCCCAGCGCCAGGGCAGCTGGCCCTCCCGGTAGCCGGTGATGCTCGAGAAGTCCCAGCCCGAGGGCTGCTCGGCGAGAGCGTCCCGCCAGTGCTGCAGTGCGTTCTCGTCGACCATCGGCTCCTCCTGCGGTGGCGTGCGGCGCACGGGATGTGCACCGGGCTCACGAACCTCACTATCGCACCGCGCCCCGCGCCGCTGGGGACGACACAGGTGCCGCAGGTCACGCGCTCGTCGATTCGCTTTTCGCGTCGCTGCGGGGGTAAGGTATCCCCTGGTTCTCCGGCGACGGAGAGTCCGCGGGCTGTGGCGCAGTTTGGTAGCGCACTTGACTGGGGGTCAAGGGGTCGTGGGTTCAAATCCCGCCAGCCCGACGAATGCCCTAGTGAGAACTGGTTTCTGGCTAGGGAATCGTTGTTTTTGAGGTCAATGTGACCGCTAAAGTGACCGCTAGTTCCGAGGTTCTTCCGGCTCGGCCCGGAGCACGGCGGCCGCGTCGACAACGCTCTTGAGTGTCGGCCACGGCGGTGTAGAACTGGCGGTTGACCACCTCGGTGTGACCGAGCAGGCGGATGCGCGCGGCCTCGGGCAGCTTGTCGAACAGCAGGGTGTTGAGGGTGGCCCTCCAAACGTGGCCGCGCTCGTACTTCAGGAGGGGGATCTCCAGTGCCTCGGGGAGGTGCTGGTGTCCCGTATCAAGTTGTTGGCAGGATTATGGGGCCAGCAAAGTTGGGGGTGTCGAGGCTGGCGCGCCCGAGGTGGACGTCCAGGGGCCGGCTCCAGGCGATGGCCTCGTGGGGCCGCACCGTGCTGTACTCCAGCCGGTACTCCTCGGCGTGGCGGGTCAGCTCCAGTGCGCCGTGGATCTCTTCTCGGTAGAGCCGTTCGTACTTGAGGGATCCGAATCCGCGTTCTCGTGAACCGTTCCGCCCGGGAGACTTCACGCGGGTGCGGACGTGACGCAGTTCGGGATGTGACGTGATAAAGTGTTCGAACCGGAACGACCGGAATGGGCCACCGTTGTCAATGATAGTAGTGAGACATGGCTCAATCTCGCCATCGGGCGAGATGTTGCAGGAGTCGATGAATGGCGCTCCGGCCAGCTCTTCATACTCGGCAAGGGCAAGCTCGACCGCTTCGATGGCATCGTGTTGATTGGCGGTCGGTGAGATATGCCAGGGGTATTCGTATTTGCTCCAGTAGTCCCGGCAGTCAGCGATCCGCCAGGTCCCGCCGGTGGTGGTCTCGAACCCGGAGAAGTCCAGCTGCCACACCTGGTTCGCTCCGGTGGGCGTCTCAGCGAACGCCGCTCTCCTGGCGCCTGCCAGGTCGCGTCGGTGCTTCTGGTAGTTGGTGGGCAGCAGGAGGTTCGCGTCCTGCATGATCCGCATGACGGTGGACGCTGAGGCCTGCCCGCCCTCGTATCTGATCATCGCCCAGATCTTCCGATGCCCCCAGGCGGGATGTTTCTGCGCCTTGTCGATGACCATGTCATGGGCGGCATCGCGTACGGGCGTGGGCCACGGACCGCGAACGCTTTCACCGTTCCAGTGGCGAGATTGCCAGCGACGCCAGGTCCGCTCGGGCATGTCGAATAATTCGCAGAACCTCGAGGTTGACATGCCCGCTTCTTGGCGGATCATCTTGAGGCCCTCGAAGGGCCCAGGCGGCCCTCAGCACTTTTCTTTCACACGCGGGCTTCGAGGTGAGCCTCGCCAAGCGCCTGGGTGAGATCCGCTATTTCTTCCTCGAGTTGTTGCTCGCGGCTGCTCGGTTTCGATTTCCCGGCAGCCACGCCAGAGCGCCCTCCTTCGAGGAATTGTCGTTTCCAGTTTCCTACGGACTGCTCGGAGACCTTCGCGCGGGGTAAGGCCCGCAACTAACGGACTCTGCCACACAGTCTGACGCGGGACAGTCGGCGTCGGTGCAGTCGACCCAGCGGCCTACGAGCCTCCCGTTGTTGTAGCAGGCGAGGCACGGGGCCACACGCGGGGCGTGGTGTCGGTGGTCTTGGTCATCATGGAGTCCTCCTGGGTGAACGGGTCTGTTTGTTCCAAGAGGGCTCCCGGCACCGCGTCAGCGGTGCGAGCAGTTGGGGTCGTATGGCTCCGATAGCCTTGAAGTACAAGCGAAACGAGGGTGTTGATGGGTAAGGCGAAGCTCGACAGGCAGGCGCGCAAGAACCGTGCGAGGAAGTTCGCACAGGCGTGGGCGGGTCGCGGCTATGAGAAGGGCGACACCGCCTCGTTCTGGCTGGAGTTGCTGCGCGACGTGGTCGGTATGGAGGACGTGACCACCAACGTGCGGTTCGAGAACCAGACCGACAATCGCGGCTACATCGACGTGACCATCCGCGATGCGAAGACCGTGGTGGAGCAGAAGTCGATCGGCGTCGACCTGGACAAGCCTGAGCTGCGCCAGGGAGAGCTGGTCACCCCGTTCCAGCAGGCTCGCCGGTACGCCAACTCGCTGCGCAACTCGGAGCGGCCGGACACGATCATCGTCTGCAACTTCTCCACGTTCCGCATCCACGACCTCGACCAGTCCAAGCCGGAGCAGAACTATGTCGAGTTCCAGCTGTCGGAGCTGCCCGAGCAGCTGCACCTGCTGGACTTCCTGATCGACCCGCAGCTGGCCCGCCAGAAGCGCGAGGAGCAGGTCTCCCTCGACGCTGGCGCACTGATCGGCAAGGTCTACGACATGGTCCGCGAGCAGTACGTCGACCCCGATTCGGCCGAGTCGAAGCACTCGCTGAACGTGCTGTGCGTGCGGCTGGTGTTCCTGCTGTTCGCCGAGGACGCGGGGCTCTTCCCGAAGAACGCGTTCTACCGCTACCTGAAGTTACTCCCGGCCGAGTACGTGCGCAGCGCGTTGAAGGAGCTGTTCGCCTACCTGAAGACGAAGCCGGAGGACAGGGACCCCTACGCGTCGAACACGTTGAAGGAGTTCCCGTACGTCAACGGCGGGCTGTTCGAGGCCGACGTCGAGGTGCCGCAGTTCACCCAGGAGATCGTGGATGTTCTGCTGGACGAGGTCAGCGACGGCACGAACTGGTCCGAGATCAGCCCGACGGTCTTCGGCGGCGTGTTCGAGTCCACGCTCAACCCGGAGACCAGGCGTTCCGGAGGGATGCACTACACCAGCCCGCAGAACATCCACAGGCTAATCGACCCGCTGTTCCTCGACGCGCTCAAGGCCGAGCTGGATGCGATCCTCCTGGAGGAGGGTGTCGGTGAGACGAAGCGGCGCAACAATCTGCGCAAGTACCACGACAAGCTGGCCTCGCTGGTGTTCTTCGACCCGGCGTGCGGCTCGGGCAACTTCCTGACCGAGACGTACCTGCAGCTGCGCAAGCTGGAGAACAAGGTGCTCTCGGTGCTCCTGAGCGACCAGGGTGTGTTCGGCTTCAAGGAAACGGACTCGCCCCTGAAGGTGAGCCTGAGCCAGTTCCACGGCATCGAGATCAACGACTTCGCGGTCAACGTCGCATCGACGGCACTGTGGATCGCCGAGCTCCAGGCCAACGCCGAGACCTCCTCGATCGTGTACCAGGGGGTCGAGGACCTGCCGCTGACGGACTCGGCCCACATCGTGCTGGGCAACGCGCTGGAGGTCGACTGGACCGAGGTGCTCGACCCGGCCGAGTGCACGTACATCATCGGCAACCCGCCGTTCCGGGGTGCTCGTTACCAGGACTCCGGTCAGAAGGCCGAGCTGGCTGAGGTGTTCGGCGGTGCGCGCAACTCCGGGAACGTGGACTACGTCTCGGGCTGGTTCATGAAGGCCGCGCAGTACATGGGAGATCACCCGATCAGGGCGGCGTTCGTCTCGACGAACTCGATCGCCCAGGGCGAGCAGGTCGCCAACGTGTGGTCGCCGATCTACGACCTGGGCGTGCGGATCGACTTCGCGCACGACACCTTCCGCTGGGTGAGCGACGCGGCCGGGCAGGCAGCGGTGTTCGTGGTCATCGTCGGCTTCTCCAAGCTGGGCGGACCGAAGCGGCTGTACCACTACGTCACCGTCGACGCCGAGCCCGAGCTGGAGCACCCGGCGCAGCTGAACGCCTACCTCAAGGACGCCCCGGACGTGTTCGTGTGGAACCGGAGCAAGCCGCTGAGCGACGTGCCGGAGATCGGGATCGGGAACAAGCCCATCGACGGCGGAAACTACCTGTTCGCGCCGGAGGAGAAGGTGAACTTCCTGGCGCTGGAGCCCGGCGCTGAGAAGTTCTTCAAGCGCTGGTACGGGTCGCAGGAGTTCATCCGTGGTGTCGAGCGCTGGGTGCTGTGGGTCGGGGAAGCTACCCCGGCCGAGCTGGCCAAGCTGCCCGAGACCGTGAAGAGGATCCAGGCGGTGCGCGACTTCAGGGCGAAGAGCAAGAGCGCGCCCACGCGGGCGATTGCCTCGAAGCCGATGCGATTCCACGTAGAGAATCTTCCGACTAGTGAGTCGATCTTGATCCCGAAGGTGTCGTCGGAGCGTCGCAGGTACATTCCGCTGGGCAAGCTTGATGAGGACACTCTGGCCAGCGACCTTGTGTTCTTGGTGCCCGACGCGTCGATGTACCACTTCGGCGTGCTGCACTCGCGGGCCCACAACGCCTGGATGCGCACCGTGGCCGGACGCCTCAAGTCGGACTACCGCTACTCGGGCGGTGTGGTTTACAACAACTTCGTGTGGCCGGACGCGACCGAGGACCAGCAGGCCGAGATCGGTGAGTTTGCCCAGGCGGTGCTCGACGCCCGGGCGAAGTACCCGGACTCCACCATCGCCCAGATGTACGACCCCGACCGCGATTTCATGTTCCCCGAGCTGACGGCTGCCCACGCGGCGCTGGACACCGCCGTGGATGCTGCTTACGGTCTCGAACCGGGGCTGGAGGAGAAGGACATCGTCGCGCACCTGTTCGAGCTCTACAGCGCCGCTGTGGGCGGCTGAGGCTGGTGGCTGAAGTGACCGTAACAGTGACCGCTAGAACAGTGATTCTGAGGGTTCGAGCGGGACTGACCGGTATCCAACCAGAGGCGTAATGCGTTGTCGCTACGCCTGAAACCCTCGCATCCCCGCTCAATCCCTAGATAGTGAAAGGAGGGTCAAGGGGTCGTGGGTTCAAATCCCGCCAGCCCGACGCAAAAGAAGGCCGCTGACCAGTTGAAATACTGGTCGGCGGCCTTTGTCGTCTGGTGCCGCTCAGGGATCCGTGGGCGACGGCGCCGTCGGCCCCTGCGCCCAGTCGACATCGCTCACGTCGAGCAGGCGCGCGAGGTCCAGGAGGAACGCGGTGACGGTCTCGCGCTCGGCAGGGGTCAAGCGACTGACGGCTTCCACCCGTCGGGACTGCACGGCGCCGACGGTCCGCTCCGCGGCCGCGCGGGTGGAGGGACTGATCCGCACTACCACGGTTCGCCGATCCGAGGGGTGCGGCTCACGCGCCACATGGCCAGCCGCCTCGAGGCGGTCCAGAAGCTTGGTGGTCGCTGCGCTCGAAAGCTCCAGGCGCCGCGAGATCGCACCGGGCGTGGCGAGCTGACGGGTGTTCTCGCACATGATGAGGAAGTGCAGGGCGCGCATATCCGTCGAGCCGAGCTGCATGTAGCGCGAGGAGGCTTCGCTGAGCTCGCGTTCGGCGTCCCGCAGCTGCGCCATCGCGCCCATGAGGCGGTCCACGCTCTCGATGTCCTTGGGCCGCAGCCCATGGGCTGCACTCAGCAGGCCCGCCGGGTCACTTCCGCCCAGGGTGTACTCCGCGGGCGCCGTCGGGGCACGGTCCTCATCGGCGCCAGCGGAGGGGGTCATCATGGCGGGATCCTACCCAGGCCTACCAGCCCGGTAAGTTCTCTCGCCGGGAGAGAGACCTATGGGAGACTGGGGCCGCTCCCCCGCCGTTCCAGGAGGCCCCGATGTCCAAGCGCACCCGCCCCGACGGGCCCACCCACCGGGTGCAGAAACTCGCTCCCCCTCGCTGGCTGCGGATCGTCATCCCCACTGTCCTGATCCTCGTGTGGCTGATCGGCGCCTCCCTCGGTGGCCCCCTGTTCGGCCGCGTCGGCGAGGTCTCGAGCGATGACCGCACCACCTACCTGCCCGAGTCGGCAGAGGCCACCCAGGTGCAGGAGCTGGCCGATGACTTCCGAGACAGCGATGCCCTGCCGCTGTTCGTCGTGATCACCAGCGACCAGGAGCTGGATGAGCAGACCCTCGAGGAGCTCGCTGCGGCCGCGGAGAACCTCGCGGATCTCGAGCTCGTGACCGAGGACGTCTCCCCGCCGCTGCCCTCCGAGGACGCCCTCGCGGCGCAGATCATCGTGCCGCTGGATGCCGAGGCTGATCCGGGCGAGGGCATCGAGGCGGTGCAGGGATCTCTCGCCGAGGACCTGCCGACGTCCCTCGCGGTGCACGTCGCCGGGCCCGCGGCGCTCAGCGCAGACCTCTCCGATGCCTTCGCCGGTATCGACGGGCTGCTGCTCGTGGTGGCGCTGGTAGCGGTCGGGATCATCCTCGTGATCGTCTACCGCTCGGTGCTGCTGCCGATCCTCGTGCTGTCCACCTCGATGTTCGCCCTGTGCGTGGCGCTGCTCGTGGTGTGGCAGCTCGCTGCGCGGGACGTCCTGCTGCTGTCCGGGCAGACCCAGGGCATCCTGTTCATCCTGGTGATCGGCGCGGCCACGGACTACTCGCTGCTGTATGTGGCGCGCTACCGCGACGAGCTGCGGCACGCCCGTGATCGGTTCACCGCCACGAACCGGTCCATCAAGGGCGTGCTCGAGCCGATCCTCGCCTCCGGTGGGACAGTCATCGCGGGCCTGCTGTGTCTGCTGCTGTCCGATCTGCGCTCCAACTCCACCCTGGGCCCGGTGGCCGCGATCGGGATCGTCTTCGCGATGGCGTCGGCGCTCACCTTCCTGCCCGCTTTGCTTTATGTCACCGGGCGGGTGGCGTTCTGGCCCCGTCGGCCCCGCTTCGATCCGGAGCTCGGGTCCGATTCCACCGACCCGGCCGAGCACGGGATCTGGGGCAGGATCGCCCAGTGGGTGCCTCGGCGCCCCCGCCCCCTGTGGATCCTCACCGCGCTGGTCCTCGCGATCGGCTGCGCCGGGGTGCTGCAGCTGAAGGCCGACGGGGTCCCGCAGTCCGAGTTCGTGCTCGGCAGCTCAGCGGCCCGCGAGGGACAGGCGGCCCTGTCCGAGCACTTCCCAGGCGGTGCCGGCTCGCCCATGCAGGTCATCGCCCCGAAGGAGGAGCTGCAGGAGATCGCGGATCTGCTGCGGGAGATGGACGGCGTGAGCGATGTGTCCGTGACCGCGGCGGACTCCCCCAGCGGAGCGGTCCCTGTGACCGCCGATGGGATCCAGCCGCTCGGCCCGCCCGGCACCCCGGCTCCGGAGCCGACCGTCGTCGACGGACACGTGCTGCTGCAGGCCACGCTCGACGCTGCGCCCGACTCCGCGGCAGCGGAGGACGTCGTCCGCAGCACTCGCACCGAGCTCGCGTCCCAGGGCCATGACGCCCTGGTGGGCGGGGAGACAGCCACCGGGGTGGACACCAATGACACCTCCGCAGCGGACCGGGCGCTCATCATCCCGGTGGTGCTGGTGGTCATCACGCTGATCCTCATGCTGCTGCTGCGCTCAATCCTGGCGCCGCTGCTACTGATCGCCACCACGGTGCTGTCCTTCGGCACCGCGATGGGCGTCTCCGCCCTCGTGTTCAACCACCTGCTGGACTTCCCGGGCGCGGATCCGGCGGTGCCGCTGTACGGTTTCGTTTTCCTGGTGGCCCTCGGGATCGACTACAACATCTTCCTCATGACCCGGGTCCGGGAGGAATCGCTCATCCATGGCACCCGCGAGGGCGTGATCCGCGGTCTCGCGGTGACCGGCGGGGTGATCTCCTCGGCCGGGATCGTGCTGGCCGCGACCTTCGCGGCACTCAGCGTGATCCCGATCCTGTTCCTCGTGCAGCTGGCGTTCATCGTCGCTTTCGGCGTGCTGTTGGACACCTTCGTGGTGCGCACCCTGCTGGTCCCTGCTCTGGTGCTGGACCTCGGCAAGGTGGTGTGGTCGCCCTCAGCACTGTGGCGGCGCGGCGAGCCGTGACCGGTGACGTGCCGCGCCGCCTGCCGTCGGCAGGTCAGAAGACGGGCCGCCCACCGGTGACCCCCAGCACCGTGCCGGAGACGTAGCTGGCCTCCGCGGGGCACGCGAGGAACACGAAGGCGCCCGCCACCTCCGCGGGCTGCCCGGCGCGACCCAGCGGCGTGTTCCCGCCGAAGGCCGTGTAGTCCTCGGCCGTGCGCGTGGCGACGTTCAGCGGCGTCCAGATCGGCCCTGGAGCTACCGCGTTGACGCGGATCCCGCGGGGGCCGAGGTCAGCTGCGAGGTTGACGGTGACGTTGTTGATCGCCGCCTTCGTCGCCGCGTAGTCCATCAACGGGACCGAGGGGTCGTAGGACTGGATCGAGGTGCAGTTGATGACCGATCCCCCAGCGGGCAGATGCCGCGCCGCCTCCTGGGTGATCCAGAACAGCGCCTCAAGGTTCGTGGTGAGCGTGCGGTGCAGGCGCGCCGAATCGATGCCGTCGATGCCCTGCGGCTCCCCACGCCCCCACTGGAACGCGGCATTGTTGACGAGGATGTCGAGCCGTCCCAGCCGTTCGACCGTCTCGCGGACCAGGGAGCGGGCGAGCTCCTCGTCCTGGATGTCGCCGGGCAGCAGAAGAGCGCGGCGCCCGGCGTCTTCGACCCAGCGCCGGGTCTCCTCGGCATCGTCCTGCTCATCAGGGAGATAGGAGATCGCGACATCGGCGCCCTCGCGGGCATACGCGATCGCGACGGCGCGGCCGATGCCGGAGTCGCCGCCGGTGATCAGAGCGACCAGTCCTTGCAGCCGCCCATGTCCGCGGTAGGAGCTCTCGCCGTGGTCGGGGACGGGGATCATGGCGGCCGTGGAGCCGGGCGGATCCTGGTTCTGGGCGGGGAAGGAGGGCTCTCCCTGCTCGGTGCCCAAGGCCACTGCGCTCTCCTGCACGGCAGGGTGCAGCACCGAGGCGGGGTCGTCGGACTGAGGGGCGGGGTGCGATGAGTCCTGAGGGGTCATCATGCGGGGCCTCCGTGAATCTCGGGGTGGACCTCCCACGCTAGGAGCACCGCAGCGCCCTGTCACCATCGCTCGCGATCGACTGGTCGGTTTATGCAGTAAGGGCCGGTGACGTCGTGCGACGTCACCGGCCCTGCGGGGTCCGAGACGGGATGCTCAGCCCTTGACACCGCCGGCGGCGGCGAAGCCCTGGCCGAGACTCCGGCCCAAGAACAGGTACAGCGCCACCACGGGGATCGAATAGAAGATGGAGAACGCGGCGAGCTGCCCGTAAGCCACCTGCCCGTACTGCGAGGAGAACGTGTACAGCGTCACCGCCGCGGGCAGGTTCTCCGGGCTCAGCAGCAGCATGAAGGGGACGAAGAAGTTCCCCCACATGCTCACGAAGGTGAAGATCGTCGCGACCGCCAAGCCGGAGCGCATCAGCGGGATCACCACCGACCACAGGGCCCGGAGCACGCCGGCTCCCTCGGTCCACGCGGATTCCTCGATCTCCACCGGCACACCGTCCATGAACCCCTTGGTGAGGAAGATGGCGTATGGCAGGGAGCTCGCGCCCAGGAACAGGATCGCCCCGGGCATCGAGTCGATCAGGTTCACCTGCACGAACAGGGAGTAGACGGGGATCATGATCGCCGTGATCGGCAGGCCGGTGGAGAAGATGATCGTCAGCAGCAGCGGCCGCTTGGCCCGGAAGCGGTAGCGGGACATCGGGTAGGCGCACAGGATCGCCGCGCTCATCGTCACGAGCGTCGCGCCGCCGCACAGGATCAGCGAGTTCAGCAGCGGGCGGAACGTCGTCTCGGCGTTCCAGATCGCCTGGAAGTTCCCCAGGCTCCAGCTTGTCGGCCAGGAGATGGCCAGCGAAGCTTCAGTGTCGAAGCTCGCGAGCACCACCCACAGCAGCGGGATGAGGAAGCTCAGGCCGATCACGAGCATCGCGATCGTGCTCGCGAGCGCCGCCCCGCTCGCCCGCCCGCCGCGGTGCGAGCGCAGGGTCGTGGAGCTCGAGGTGTTCGTCGTCGGGGTCTCCGGTGTGGTGGCGGTGCTCATCGCTTGTCCTCCTCCGGCAGCAGGCGCAGGTACACCAGCGAGGCCGCGGCCCCGATCAGCAGCAGCAGGAGCGCCACGGCGGTGCCGTAGCCCAGCTGGCCGTAGGAGAAGGCCTGCTCGTACATGTACAGCGGCAGGGTCTGGGACTGCCGGGCCGGTCCGCCGCCGGTCATGATGAAGATCAGCCCGAAGACCGACAGGGTCTGCAGCGTGGTCAGCATCAGGTTGGTGGCGATCGCGGGCCGCAGCAGCGGCACGGTCACGGAGCGGAAGCGCCGCACGGGCCCAGCGCCGTCCAGGGCCGCCGATTCATACACGTCCCCGGGCACGCAGCTCAGCGCCGCGGAGTACACGAGCATGGAGAACGCGGCCCCACGCCAGATGTTCGCGAAGGACACCGCGATGATCGGGGCGCTGAACAGCAGATCCTGCGCGGGCAGTCCCACCGAGGTGAGGATCAGGTTCAGACTGCCCTCGTCGGCGAAGAACGTGTACAGCAGGTAGCCGGCCACGACCTCGGGCAGGATCCAGGCGGCGATCACGATGGAGGTCACCACGAAGGTCACCACACGGTTCGCGCGTTCCATGAGCAGGGCCAGCAGCATGCCCAGCACGTTCTGGCCGATCACCGCGGAGATGATGGTGAACACCAGGGTCAGCAGCACCGAGTTCCAGAAGTCCCCGTCGGTCAGGGCGTCGGTGAAGTTCTGGAAGCCGACGAAGGAGGTGTTCGCGGCGCCGTCGCCGCGGATCGCGGAGTCGGTGAAGGCGAGGTAGAGGGAGTACAGGATCGGGCCCAGCATGAAGCCGAGCAGCAGCAGGGCCGCCGGCAGCATGGGCAGGGCCCGGATCGGGGTCAGACGGTCACCGAGCCGGCTGCGCCGCTGCGGGCCGGTCCGGTTCGGAGCCTCGGCGTAGGCGGTGCTCATCAGCTGGCCTCCTGCACGTTCTCGGAGCCGACGATGTCGGTGACCTTGGCGTCGTACTCCGCCGCGGCCTGCTCAGGGGTGCTGCCGGTCATGACCGCCTCCATCGCCTCCTGGATGGCGGAGGACACCTCGGGGTAGGCGGGCAGGGCCGGGCGGTAGTACGCGGTCTCGAGCAGCTGTGTGAAGTACTCGACCGCCGGGGAGTAGGAGCGGTAACGCTCGTCCTCGGCGACGTCGGCCCGCACGGTGATGTGGTTGTCGGCGATCGCATAGTTCACGAGGGTCTCGGTGGAGACCAGCTTCTCGAGGAAGCGGAAGGCGACCTCGCGATCGGTGACGTGCTCGGGGATGGACAGGCCCCAGCCGCCGGCGAGGGTGACGGTCTTCGTACCGCCGCCGTCCTGGGTGGGCATGTCGGCGAGCCCCATCACGTCGGTCCATTCGGGCCAGGGCCGACCGGCGCCCTCACCCCAGTTCTGGGAGATCCACGAGCCATCGAGGAGGATGCCGAGCTTGGCGTCCGGCAGCAGCGAGGTGTAGATGCTCTCGGAGATGTTGGGGTCCAGGTGCTGGGCGGTGCTCGCGGTGAGGTCCTCCTCGAAGAGGGTCTTCAGGAAGGTCAGGGAGTCGATGAAGCCCTGGCTGCCCAGGACCCATTTCTCGGCGTCCTTGTCGTAGAGGCCGGTGCCGTCTCCGGTGCCGTACAGCAGCATCTCGAAGCCCTGCATGGAGGCTTTCTCGCCCTGCGGGGTCCCGGCGAAGATGAACAGCGGGATCGCCTCGGAGTCGGAGTCGCGGATGGCTCGGGCGGCCTCGAGGATCTCCTCCCAGCTGGTGGGCTGCCAGTCATCGGGCAGGCCGACCTGCTCGAACACCTCGCGTTGGAACCACAGGGCGCGGGTGTCGGTGGTGATCGGGATGCCGTAGATCTCGCCGTCCTCCCCCGTGACGGCTTCCTTGGAGGCATCGGCGATGTCATCCCAGTTCTCGAAGCCCTCCACGAGGTCGGTGATGGGCTGGAGGTATCCGGCGCCGACGTCGGACAGCAGGATGAAGGAGTCCTCGTAGACGAGGTCCGGGCTGGTGCGCGGCGAGCTCATGAGCAGCTCGTTCTTCGTGAAGTAGTCATTCTCGGCGGCGACGATGGGCACCAGATCGACGACCAGCTCGGGGTTCTCGGCAGAGAACTCCTGGGCGGCGGTGGAGATCCATTCCTGCTTGATGGTGCCGGAGCCGAATTGCTGGAACGCGATGCGGATCGTGTTCGCATCGCGGCTGCCGCTGCAGCCGGCCAGCGCCGTGAGCGGCAGCAGTGCCGCTGCCCCCGCGGTGAAGCGGAGGAAGGAGCGACGGTCCGGGCCGGACCGGGGTGGCGTAGCGGGATGCACGAGCACCTCCTGGGATCGGGTACGTTGCACCCTACGTCATGAGACGCCGGTCACAGCGGAGGGGACGGCGTATGGACGCCGACAGCGCGGCAGGGGCGAGGTGATCCTCTCGGCGGGGGGCGATCTGGCAGAGCGGTCGGTCAGTCGCGTCGGGCGGCGCGGCCGACGCCCTGAGCACGCTCGGCATCGGCGTAGCGCATCCCGGCGGGGACCTGGGCGAGCTCGAACCAGGCCGCGGCCCGCGGCAGCAGCCGCACGTCCTGCCAGGGGATCTCAAAGTCCTCCCCCTGCCACAGGGTCAGGGCGATCTCCTCACGGCGCCCCGCCGCGACGAGGGCGAGCCGGCGCAGCCGCGACAGCGGGTGCGGTGAGGGGCGCGCGGCATCCGGGATCGTCAGGGTGCCGCCGAGGTCCAGGGGCCAGACCGTCTCGCCCCAGTGCAGGGCACAATCCTCGGGGCTGCCGATGATCACCGCGGGCAAGCGCAGATCCGCGGGGCCGACGGGGGCAGGGGCGATCGGGGTGCCGCGCTGCAGCACCTCGGCATCCACCCAGGCACCCGGCAGCAGCGTCCGTCCCCCGCAGCTCACATCCACCAGCACAGCGTCAGCGAAGGGCAGCAGCGGGCCAGGGAGCTGACCGGCGCGCACGAGGTCCCGCCGCGGTGCCGCGAGCACCCGTACGACAGCCTCATCGCCGGGGCGATCGGTCAGGGGGATCCGCACGCGGGTGCCCGGCAAGGGCAGGCCGTTCACCACCGAAATCGTGCCGCCGGGTCGTCGGACAGCACGATCTGCAGCTGCTCGCGGAAACGAGGATTCAACGGCGGCAGGTTCGTCAGCGGCGCCCAGCGTGCCGCGGTGTTCTCGCCATCTGCGGGATACGGCTCCTGGGCCGGGTCCGCCTCGCACAGGAAGCACAGGTCCAGGTACTGGGCCTGGTCACCATTGGTGTAGGTGACCATCGGGAGCGTGCGGACATCGGCCAGGCGCAGTGGGGTGCACACGATGCCGGTCTCCTCGGTGACCTCCCGGGCTGCGGCGCGGGCGGGCTCCTCCCCGGGGTCCAGAATGCCGGTCACCGGGGTCCAGGCGCCGTTGTCCGCGCGACGCACCACGAGCAGCTGGGTGCGTGCGGGGTCCACCACCATCGCGCTCACGCCGGTGAGCCACAGCGGGGCGTGGCCGATGTGCTCGCGCAGGGAAAGGATGAACTCCGGGGTCGAGATGGCGGGCCTCCGTTCAGGTGCCCAGCAGGGGGATGAACGCGGCCCCCATGATGAGCACGAAGAACCCGAAGTACACGAGGAGGAACAGCAGCAGCAGGCCGAAGATCACCCAGAAGAGGATCCACCCCACCTTGTTCATCGTCCGTGCGGACGCCGGGTCCGAGTCCATCAGCACGAGCGCGATGATCCCCATCACGGCAGGAATCGTCCCACCGCACAGGAATCCCACGACGATCAGCGTGATCGCACTGCGCTGGATCGCGCTACGGTCGGGCGCATAGGCCCCTGCCGGATAGGTCATCGTCTGCTGTCCCCTCTCCCCTGACGCTGGACGTCAGTCCCTGAGCTCGCGTCCGTGGGCGTCGGTCCGGAAGGCGTCCGCCTTGGCGAGAATCATGATGCCTTCGATCAGCCCCCACCAGGCGCCGACACCGCATGTCACCAGGGTGACGACGATCTGGATGATGCCGATGGTGGTGTATCCCAGCAGGAAGCGGTGCACACCGAAGCCGCCCAGGAAGATGCCGAGCAGACCCACCATGAGTCGGCTCTGCGGCTCCCCGGGTCCACCGGCGGGCTGGCTGGCCGGGGCACCGGGCGCTGCGCCGGCGGGCTGACCGGCTGGGGCGCCGTAGGGCGTCGCGGCGGAGGCACCGGAGGCCGGCGACCACTGCTGGCCGCCCTGGTTGTACGGATCGGAGGGCTGCTGACCATAGGGGTCTGCGGCCGACGGCTGCGATGCGGAGCTCTGCCCGTAGGAATCCGCGGATGGCTGCTGGCCGAACGGATCGGCGGACGGCTGCTGCGGCGCGGAGCCCTGCCCGTACGGATCGGCGGACGGCTGCTGGCTGGCAGCGTCCTGCCCGGCTGGCTGCTGACCATACGGATCCGCGGCGGGCGGCTGCAGCGCAGAGCTCTGACCGTACGGGTCGGAAGAGGACGGCTGCTCGGCGAAGTCCTGTCCGGTGGACTGGAGCCCGTAGGGATCGGGGTAGGACTGCTGGCCATACGGGTCTGCGGCGGCCTGCTGGTCCGCGGCATCCTGCGGTGCCTGGCTCTCCTGCTCACCAGGAGGCTGGGCCCACGGATCTTGGGAGGGCTGGGCGTCGTTCCAGTTGGTGCTGTCACCGGGGTTGCTCATAGGCCCCACGATACGGGGTGCGCTCGCCTGCGCGCACACCGCGCTCATCGGCCGCTCCACCCGGTGCCGTCACCGCGCTGAGCGAGGTGTCGTGCGGCGGTTCAGCGGCGGCGTTTCTCGCGGATCCGCACCCCGATGACGATCGGCGAGCCCGGGAAGGAGAAGTCCTCCCGCAGGCGCCGCTCGATGAAGCGGCGGTAGCCGTGCTCCAAGAAGCCGCTGGCGAAGATCACGAACCGCGGCGGGCGGGTGCGGGCCTGCGTGGCGAACAGGATGCGGGACTGCTTGCCGCCGCGCAGCGGATGCGGATGCGCCGCCACGAGTTGCCCCAAAAAGGCGTTGAGTCGGCCCGTGGGGATGCGGCGGTCCCAGGATTCGAGGGCGGTCTCGAGCGCTGGCACCAGCTTGTCGGCGTGGCGTCCGGTGAGGGCGGAGAGGTTCACCCGCGGCGCCCAGGCCACATGCCCCAGGTCCCGTTCGATCTCGCGCTCGAGTGCGGCCCGTCGGTCCTCATCCAGCAGATCCCACTTGTTGAAGGCCAGCACGAGGGCGCGCCCGGACTCGAGGACCATGTCGATGATCTTCAGGTCCTGCGTGGACAGCGGCTCCTGGGCTTCCAGCAGCACCACCGCGACCTCCGCGCGATCCAGCGCTGCGCGGGTGCGCAAAGAGGCGTAGTAGTCCGCGCCCTGGGACTGGCCGACGCGGCGGCGGATCCCCGCGGTGTCCACGAAGGTCCATTCCTTGCCGCCGAGGGTGATCTTCTCGTCCACCGGATCACGGGTGGTGCCGGCCACATCGTCGACCACCACGCGGGTCTCCTTCGCCAGCCGGTTCAGCAGCGAGGATTTGCCCACATTGGGGCGGCCGACGAGCGCCACGCGTCGCGGACCGTGATCCACGGGCTTGCCGCTGCCCTCTTCCGGGAGGGCTTCGAGCACGGCATCCAGCAGGTCACCGGAGCCGCGGCCGTGCAGGGCGGAGACGGGGTGCGGCTGCCCGAGTCCGAGATTCCACAGAGCCGCGGCCTCGAGCTCGCCGCGCTCATCATCGACTTTGTTGGCGACCAGCACGATCGGGACCTGGGCGCGGCGCAGCACCTTCAGCAGCTGCTCATCGGTGGTGGTGATGCCGACGTTCGCGTCGACCACGAACATGACCACATCAGCCAGGCCCACGGCTGCCTCGGCCTGCTCGGCTACCCGGTAGGCGATGCCCTGCACACGGTCCTCCCAGCCACCGGTGTCCACCAGCCAGAAGTCCTGCCCCGCCCATTCGGCCTCATAGAACACGCGGTCGCGGGTCACGCCCGGCACGTCCTCGACGACGGCCTCGCGGCGACCGATGATCCGGTTCACCAGGGTGGATTTGCCGACGTTCGGTCGGCCCACGACGGCGACGACGGGAAGCTTGCGCTCGGGGGCGTGCAGCTGCTCCTCCCCGAGCTCCTCGGCCAGCAGCGCGAGGTCCTCTTCGTCGAGGTCGTAGTCGTCCAGGCCCGCGCGCAGCGCCGCCTCGATCTCCGCGTCCGTCGGCCCCTCGGCGGGGGCGGGATCCGCCGGGGCCGCGGAGGGTGCCAGCGTCGGCGCCTCCTCATCGGCCATCGTCTCCTGCTCCTCGGCGGTGCGGTCGTCGAGCTCTGCTTCTGCCGCGGCGACGAGCGCGAGCACCGCCTCGACGACATCGGGCAGATCCAGGCCCGTCGTGTCCAGGGTGTGCACGCCATCAGCGGCGGTGTGGAACTCGGAGACCGTCGCATCATCCCGGTCGCGCCGCAGCACCTGGTCGGCCATGCGCTCGCGGGTCTCCGGGCTGTCCTCGAGCTGCAGCTCGGCGGCACGGCGGCGCATGCGCTCTTCATCGGAGGCGGTCAGCAGGATCCGCAGGGAGGCGTCGGGAGCGACGACGGTGGTGATGTCCCGGCCTTCGGCGACGCAGAATCCGCGCTCGGCAGCGGTGGCGAACAGCAGCTCGCGCTGGCGGCGCTGCAGGATCGCCCGCACCAGCGTGTTGGTGGCGACGGCGGAGACCTGCTGGCTGATGCGCTCGGTGCGGATCTGCTCGGTGATATCGGTGCCCGCGACCACCACGGTGGCGCCCGACGGGTCGGTGCCGAGCTCGAGGTCCAGATGCTCGGCGACGTCGGCGACGGCCTCCCGGTCCTCGAGCGGCACGTCACGATCCAGGCAGTACCAGGTCACCGCGCGGTACATAGCGCCGGTGTCGAGGATGCCGCCGTCCAGAGCCTCGGCGACCAGGCGGGAGACGGTGGACTTGCCGGAGCCGGCCGGGCCGTCGATCGCGATGGTGATGCCCGCGGGGGCGGTCAGGGGCGCGGTGCTGTGCATTCCTCCAGGATACGTGCCGAGTGCGGCGGATCAGGATCCGACGACGCTCCAGCCGCGCGCCGTGAGCTCTCGCGTGAGCAGCTCCTCACGGGCACTGTCCACCGCGAGGTGCCCCAGGCCCACTTGGCGGCCCAGATTGTGCTCGAGCCGGAAATCCTCGAGGTTCACGCCGATCTCGCCCATCTCAGTGAACAGTCGACCGAGCTCACCGGGCCGGTCTGGGACGAGCACGGTGACGGTCGCGAAGGCATCGGAGGCACCGCCGTGCTTGCCGGGGATGCGGCGCACGCCACGGTTCCCATCGGCGACCAGTGCTGCGAGGGCGCGCCGGGAGCCGATCGCCGGATCGGGGTCCCCCGGCAGGGTCTCGAGGGCGGCGAGGATCTCCTCGAGCCGGTCGCGGACCTGCCCCAGCACCTGGCCGACGGCCTCGGCGTTCGCCCCCAGGATCTCCATCCACAGGCGCGGATCGGAGTCGGCGATGCGGGTGGTGTCCCGCAGCCCCTGACCGGCCAGGGCAAGAGCCGCGTCATCCGGCTGAAGCAGCGTGGTCGCGAGCAGGCTCGAGAGCACCTGCGGGACGTGGGAGACATGCGCGACGGCGGCATCATGCTGGGCGGCAGACATCGTCACCGGCACGGAGCCGATGGCGGTCGCGAGGCCCTGCAGCACGCCGATGGCCTCCGGCGCGGTGGTGGGGTGCGGGACGACGACCAGGGGGCGGCCGCGGAACAGGTCGCCGCGGGCGGCGATCACCCCGGAGATCTCGCGTCCGGCCATGGGATGAGCGCCGATGTAACGGGTGAGCTGCGCGGGCTCGACCGCGCGCGCCACTGCGTCGAGGACGACGCTCTTGACGCTCGCGACATCGGTGACCAGTGCCGTCGGCCAGGTGGTGAGGGCCCGGCTGACCAGCTGCGCGGTGGCATCCGGGGGCGCAGCGACGATGACGAGGTCCGGCTCGGCCTCGTCATCGGCAGCGACATGTCCCACGCCGAGCTCGACCGCGAGCGCGGTGGTGCCCGGGGAGATGTCCTCCACCTGGACGTTCGCTCCGGCGGCCCCGAGGGCCATCCCGAGGCTGCCGCCGATGAGGCCGGTGCCGATGATCCGCACCGTCTGCGGGACCAGGCCGCCGGTGCTCACATCCCCACCTCCGCCATGAGGGTGCCGAGCTCCTTGCTGCTCAGCTCCCGGGTGTCGCCGGGGGCGAGATCCGCGAGCAGGACGGGGCCGATGCGGGTGCGCACGAGGGCGGTCAGTTCGAAGCCGAGGGCGGAGAACATGCGTCGCACGATGCGGTTGCGGCCTTCGTGCAGCGTCACCTCGACGATGGCCTCCTGACCATCCTGGGCGATGACGCGGGCACGATCGGCACGTGCGGGACCGTCCTCGAGCTCGATGCCGTCCTTGAGGGAGCGCACCAGCGAGCGGGGCGGCCCGCCGGGGGCGTCGAAGCGGCACACGTAGGTCTTCTCGACCTCGAAGCTGGGGTGGGTCAGACGATGCGCGAGCTCGCCGTCATTGGTCAGCAGCAACAGCCCTTCGGTCTCATAGTCCAGGCGCCCCACATGGTAGAGCCGCTGGTCATAGGCGGCGGTGAACTCGGTGAGGTCGCGCCGTCCCTCCGGGTCGCTCATCGCCGAGACGACATGGCGGGGCTTGTTGAGGGCGACGGTGAGCTTGGTGTCATCCAGCTGCAGACGCCGCCCATCGACGTGGATAACCTGCTGCGCCGGGTCGATCCGCACACCCTGCTCACGCACCACGGCACCGTCCACGCGCACACGGCCCGTCGCGATCAGGGCCTCGCAGGCGCGGCGGGAGCCGAAGCCCGCGCGGGCCAGCACCTTCTGCAGCCGCTCCCCGTCCTCGACGTGAACATCGGCCATGCCGTCCGCGTCGCGTGCGGCGGCCGGTCGCGGCGCGCCGTCCCCATCGCGCAGCTGCACACGGCGCGGCGGCGTGAAAGCGCTGCGGCGGCGGCTGTGACGCTGCTTCGCGGGACGAGCGCTCCCGTCGGCCCCCGTGCGAGGCCCCGACGCCCCGGCGCGAGGGCTGCCGCCCGTGCCCGCGCCGCTGCTGCTCTTGTCGGCTCCGCTGCTGCGCCCGCGTCCGCGTCGGCGTCCCTGCTCGGAGGACATCAGGCTGCGGCGCCGCGGGAGATGAGCTCGCGGGCGAGCTGGCGGTAGGCATCGGCGCCCTTGGTGGAGGAGGCATAGGAGATGATCGGCTCCGCAGCCACCGAGGCGTCGGGGAACTTCACCGTGCGGTTGATCGTGGTGTGGAAGACCTTGTCCGGGAACGCCTCCACGACGCGCTGGCACACCTCGCGGGCGTGCAGGGTGCGCGGGTCGAACATCGTGATGAGGATGCCGTCGAGATCCAGCCGCGGATTGATGCGGTCCTGCACCTTCTCGATGGTCTCCACCAGCAGTGCCACACCGCGCAGCGCGAAGTACTCCGCCTCCAGCGGGATGATCACACCGTGGCTCGCGGCCAGGGCATTGACGGTCAGCAGGCCCAGCGAAGGCTGGCAGTCGATGATGATGACGTCATAGTCATCGGTGACCGGGCGCAGCACCCGGGCGAGCGCCATCTCGCGCGCCACCTCGTTGACGAGGGTGACCTCCGCGGCGGAGAGGTCGATGTTGGCCGGCAGCACGTCCAGACGCTCGGTGGAGGTCTCCTGGATCACCTCGCGCACGTCATGCCCGCGCTCCATGAGCAGGTTGTAGACGGTGACGTCGAGGTCGTAGGGGTTGATGCCCGTTCCGGCGCTCAGCGCGCCCTGGGGATCGAGGTCCACCAGCAGCACCTTGCGCCCGAGCTCCGCGAGGGCGGCCCCGAGGTTGATGACGCTCGTGGTCTTCCCGACCCCGCCCTTCTGGTTGACCATCGAGATCACACGCGCGGGGCCGTGGGAGTCCAGGGGCGCCGGCTCCGGGAGCTCCGGCATCGGACGGCCGGTGGGGCCGAGATCGATGTCCAGCTGCTGGGAGGAGGTCTCTCTCACGAGGATGTCCTGTCGTCGGCGTTCGGTGATGCGAGCACGTGCGCCGTGTCCCGGGGGCCGGCGGATCTGCGGTCCCAGCCCGGGAGCTCCGGCTGGCGGCCGGGGCGCATCGTCGTGCCGGGCAAGTCTACGCCCCTCACCGGGCACGCGGATGAGCGGCCGCGTGGGCTTCGCGCAGGCTGTCAACGGTCACCTGCGTGTACAGCTGCGTGGTGGTCACCGAGGCGTGACCCAGCAGCTCCTGCACGCTGCGCACATCGGCGCCGCCGTGCAGCAGATGCGTGGCATAGGAATGGCGCAGGGTGTGGGGGCTGATCGGCTCAGGCAGGTCGGTGAGCTCGGCGTCGCGGGCGGCGCGCTGCACCACCTGCCAGGCGGCCTGGCGGGTCAGCCGGGTGCCGCGGGAGCCGAGGAACACCGCGGGGGTGCCCTTCCCGTGCGCGGCCAGTGCCGGGCGCCCTCGCGTCAGATACGCCTCGAGCGCGTCGAGGGCGTAGCTGCCCACCGGGACCACGCGCTGCTTATCCCCCTTGCCGTGCAGCACCGCGGAGCGGGCGGCATGGTCGACATCGTCGACGTCCAGGCCGGTAGCCTCGGAGATCCGGGCGCCCGTGCCGTACAGCAGCTCCAGCAGGGCCCGGTCGCGCAGCGCCCGCTCGGTCGCATCGCGTCCGGTACCCGGCCGTCCCGCGGCCTCCAGCAGCGCCTCGACCTGGTCGATGGTCAGCGGATGCGGGAGCCGACGGGGCAGCGCGGGACTGGGCACGAGCCGGGAGGGGTCGCCGGTGGAGGAGACCCGTTCAGCATCGAGGAAGGCATGCAGGCCGCGCACCGCCGCAAGATTCCGCGCGGCCGACGCGGCGGCGAGGGCCGGACGCCCGTCTCCCCCGCTGCGCAGCACCTGCACCCAGCTGCCGAGCGCCCCGGGATCCACCGTGCTGACGTCGAGGTCCTCGGTGGCGAGGTGCGTGAAGTACCGGGTCAGGTCCCGGCGGTAGGCGGCCAGGGTGTTGTCGGACAGCCCCCGTTCGACGCGCAGATGTCCGAGGTACTGCTCAAGGAGGCGCCGGTCCAGCGGGCGCAGGGGATCCGGCGGCCCGGAGGAGGCGCCGGTCCGGCTCACAGCTGGACGAAGGGGTCGATCGCGAGGGCGACGAACAGGACCGTGAGGTAGGTGATGGAGCCGTGGAAGACGGTCATCGGACCGAGCGCCTTGCCGACCAGACCGCGGCGCACCCGCAGGGCGTAGCGCACCACGAGGTAGGCGAACCAGGCACCGGCCAGCACCGCAACGGTGCCGTACACCCAGCCGGTGTGGCCCAGCGGGATGATCGCCAGGCTCGCGGCGATCATCGCGGCGGTGTGGCCGATCATCTGCAGCGCGACATTCCGGCGGGTCGAGACGACCGGGAGCATCGGCACCCCGGCGCGCTCATAGTCGCGGGAGAACTTCTCCGCGAGCGGCCAATAGTGCGGCGGGGTCCAGAAGAAGATGACGGCGAACAGCAGCACCGCGGTCCAGGAGACGGAGCCGGTGACGGACGACCAGCCGATCAGCACCGGCATGCATCCGGCGATCCCACCCCAGACGATGTTCTGGCTGGTGCGGCGCTTGAGGATCATCGTGTAGAAAACGACGTACAGCGCGATCGCAAGAGCCGCCAGCGCCGCAGACATCCAGTTCACCAGCAGGCCCAGCCACAGCACGGAGATCGCCGAGAGCACGAGCCCGAAGATCAGCCCGTTGCGCGGGGAGATCTCCCCCGTCACGAGCGGACGGTTCCGCGTGCGCTTCATCTTCGCGTCGATGTCCCGGTCCAGGTACATGTTCAGCGCGTTCGCCCCGCCAGCGGCGAGGTACCCGCCGATGATGGTGGTGAGGATCAGCAGCGGGGAGGGAAAGCCCCCGGCGGCGAGGAACATGGTGGGGATCGTGGTGATCAGCAGCAGCTCGATGATGCGCGGCTTGGTCAGCGCCACATAGGCGCGCAGCACGCTCGCGCCGCAGCGGTGGGGCGACGTCTGCCCGGTGCCCGGGAGGCGAGCTTCCTCGGTGGCGGTCACCGCCCACCGTCCTTCCTCTGACTGTCGGTCTCAGTCCGGCTATCGCGGAGACTGCAGCATCGGCAGCAAGCGCAGATGCTGTCGCGGTCGATAGACCTCATGGACCAGGCCAGTCTAGGCGAAGGTCCCGGCCGCAGGTCGCAGCGCTGCCCGTGATCGTGAGCACCGCACAGTCGGGACGGCAACAGCGCGACGGCAACAGACGGGAGCGACCCTGGCGATTTCCCGTCGCACGACTAAGGTGGAACCGTCACCGGCGAAAGGAAGCATCACCTCATGAGCACCACGTTCAAGGCACCCGAAGGCTGGACCGAGCTGGACCGCACGGCGGTGGACACCGCGCGCGTGCTCGCAGCCGACGCCGTGGAGAAGGTCGGCAACGGCCACCCCGGCACCGCGGTGAGCCTCGCTCCCGCCGCCTATCTGCTCTACCAGCGCATCATGCGCCACGACCCGACCGATGCGAACTGGCTGGGCCGCGACCGGTTCATCCTCTCCGCCGGACACTCGAGCCTGACCCAGTACATCCAGCTGTTCCTGGGCGGCTTCGGTCTCGAGCTCGATGACCTCAAGGCCCTGCGGACCTTCGGTTCCAAGACCCCCGGCCACCCCGAGAACTTTGTGACCGACGGCGTGGAGATGACCACCGGCCCGCTCGGGCAGGGCATCTCCTCCGCCGTGGGCTTCGCCATGGCGCAGCGCCGCGAGCGCGGCCTGCTGGACCCCGAGGCGGCCCCCGGCACGAGCCCCTTCGATCACTTCACCTACGTCATCGCCTCCGATGGTGACCTGCAGGAGGGCGTCAGCTCCGAGGCCAGCTCCCTGGCCGGCACCCAGGAGCTCGGCAACCTCATCGTCATCTGGGACGACAACGAGATCTCCATCGAGGGCGATACCTCGATCGCCTTCGGCGAGGACACCGCTGCGCGCTATGAGGCCTACGGCTGGGACGTGCGCACCGTGGACTGGACCCAGGGCGGCTCGGAATACCTCGAGGACGTCGCCGCGCTCGAGCAGGCGATCCTGGAGGGCCAGAAGGTCACCGACAAGCCGACCTTCATCCGTCTGCGCACCGTGATCGGCTGGCCGATCCCGGAGCTGGCCGGCTCCCACACCGTGCATGGCGCGAAGCTCGGCACCGAGGCGGTGGCCGCGCTCAAGGAGCTGCTGGGCTTCGATCCGAAACAGGACTTCGCAGTCGACGAGAAGGTCCTCGTGCACACTCGCGCTCTCGCCGAGCGGGCGAAGGCCGAGCGGGAGCAGTGGGAGGAGTCCTACCAGGCCTGGCGCAGCGCCAACGCCGAGCAGGCCGCGCTGCTGGACCGTCTGCAGGCCCGCGAGCTGCCGGAGGGCTTCGCCGAAGCGTTCCCCACCTTCGAGGCCGATGAGAAGGGCATCGCCACCCGCGCCGCCTCCGGGAAGGTGCTCGAGGCCCTCGCCCCGGTCATGCCCGAACTGTGGGGCGGCTCCGCCGACCTCGCCGGCTCGAACAACACCACCATGAAGGGCGAGCCGTCCTTCCTGCCCAAGGACCGCTCCAGCTCGGAGTTCTCCGGCACCCCCTACGGCCGCACCCTGCACTTCGGCATCCGCGAGCACGGGATGGGCGCGATCCTCTCCGGGATCGCCCTGCACGGCCTGACCCGCCCCTACGGCGGCACCTTCTTCCAGTTCGCGGACTACATGCGCGGAGCGGTGCGCCTGGCGGCGCTCATGAAGACCCCGTCGACCTACGTGTGGACGCATGACTCCATCGGCCTGGGCGAGGATGGCCCCACCCACCAGCCGGTCGAGCACCTCGCGGCCTACCGCGCGATCCCGAACCTCTCGATCGTGCGCCCGGCCGATGCGAACGAGACCGCGCAGGCGTGGAAGGCGTTGCTGGAGCGCGATCACGGCCCCGTCGGCCTGATCCTCTCCCGCCAGGCCATGCCCACCTTCGACCGCTCCGAGTACGCGAGCGCCGAGGGCCTGGCCAAGGGCGCGTACATCATGAAGGAAGCCTCCGCGGACCCGCAGCTGATCCTCATCGCCACCGGCTCGGAGGTACAGCACGCCGCTGCGGCGCAGAAGACGCTCGAGGCCGAAGGGATTCCCACGCGCCTGGTGTCGATGCCGTCGATGGAGTGGTTCGAGGAGCAGGACGAGGAGTACCGCGAGTCCGTGCTGCCCGCCGCGGTGACGGCGCGCGTCAGCGTCGAGGCCGGGATCGCGATGCCCTGGCACAAGCTGCTGGGTGCGCACGGCCGGGCCGTGTCCCTCGAGCACTACGGTGCCTCCGCGGATGCGAACACCCTGTTCACCGAGTTCGGCTTCACGCCGGAGGCCGTGGTCGCCGCGGCGAAGGATTCCCTCGCCGCCGCCCAGGGCTGAGCTGGGACGGGGCGGGGACGCCCGCGGCGGCCCCGCCCCGTCGGCCCTGCGCTCCGGCGCTGTTCACCGTCCGCTCCCGATCTGCGCCGTCCGCTCCCGATCTTCGCGGCGCATCGGTCCGATCCATCGGCCGCTGCGCCCGCGCTGCGCTCCTGGACCGCAGACCGCCCATCACACCCCGCTGCACGGAAGGACGCCCCATGACCCAGAACCCCCGCACCCAGGCCCTCACCGACGCCGGAGTGGCCATCTGGCTCGATGACCTCTCTCGCTCCCGCCTCGCCACCGGCAACCTGCGCGAGCTCATGGACACCCGCAACATCGTCGGGGTGACCACGAACCCATCGATCTTCCAGGCCGCGATCTCCGGTGCCGAGGACTACGACGCCGATATCGCCCAGCTCGCCCGCGACGGGGCCGATGTCGAAGCCGTCATCGAGAAGCTCACCACCGACGATGTGCGCACCGCCGCGGAGCTGATGCAGGACGTGCACGCCGCCACCGACGGCTACGACGGCCGGGTCTCTATCGAGGTGGACCCGCGTCTGGCCCATGAGACCGAGCGCACCATCGAGCAGGCAAAGCACCTGTTCGAGGTGGTGGGCCGCGAGAACGTGATGATCAAGATCCCCGCCACCGAGGAGGGGCTGCCGGCCATCACCGCGGTCATCGCCGAGGGCATCAGCGTGAACGTCACCCTGATCTTCTCCGTCGAGCGCTACCAGGCCGTCATGGAGGCCTACCTCGACGGCCTCGAGCAGGCTGCCGCGGCGGGCAAGGACCTCTCGCGCATCCACTCGGTCGCCTCCTTCTTCGTCTCTCGCGTGGACACGGAGATCGATGCCCGTCTCGAGCAGATCGGCGGCCAGGCCCTGCGGCTGCGCGGTCAGGCCGGGGTGGCCAACGCTCGCGCCGCCTTCGGCGAGTACCTCGAAGTCTTCAGCTCCGAACGCTTCACGGCGCTCGAGGACCAGGGCGCGAACGTGCAGCGCCCGCTGTGGGCCTCCACCGGGGTGAAGAACCCCGAGTACGCCGACACCCTGTACGTGGACCAGCTCGTCGCCGATCCGTGCGTGAACACCATGCCGGAGAAGACGCTCGAGGCCGTCGCCGAACATTCCTCCCCCGCCGCCGCCCTGGATGCCGGGGCCGCCCAGGAGGCGGAGGAGCGTCTGCTGGCGATCGCTGATGCCGGCGTGGATCTCGCCGACGTGTTCGCCGTCCTCGAGACCGAGGGTGTGCAGAAATTCGAGAAGGCGTGGCTGGAGCTCGTCGAGACCGTCACCAGCTCCGTCGAGGCCGCTCGCGCCTGACCACCCGGCGGCGGCTCGCCCCCAGCGGGCGGGCCGCCGCCGCGTGCTTCCCCCTCCTGCCCGGACCTGCGGGTCCCCTGTCCTGGAAGGACCCTCGTGACCGACACGACCACCCCGTCGGCCCCGGACGGCGCGGCCAATCCGCTGCGCGACCCCCGGGACCGACGCCTGCCGCTGATCGCCGGACCATCCTCGATGGTGATGTTCGGCGTCACCGGCGACCTGGCGAAGAAGAAGCTGCTGCCGGCGATCTACGACCTCACCCACCGCGGGCTGCTGCCGCCGAGCTTCGGTCTGGTGGGCTACGGGCGGCGTGACTGGTCCGACGAGGACTTCGCGCAGTACGTGAAGGAGTCCGTATCCGCGCACACGCGCACCGGCTTCGACGAATCCGTCTTCGAGCAGCTGCGCGGCGGCCTTCGGTTCGTCGAGGGCACCTTCGATGACTCCGCTGCTTTCGAGAAGCTCACCGAGGTGGTGGGCGAGCTGGACCGCACCCGCGGCACCGGCGGCAACCACGCCTTCTACCTCTCGATCCCCCCGGCCGCGTTCCCGCAGGTGTGCTCACAGCTGGCGGAGTCCGGGCTGAACACCGCCCAGGACGGGTCCTGGCGGCGCGTCGTCATCGAGAAGCCCTTCGGGCATGACCTCGCCTCCGCGCGCGAGCTCAATGACGTGGTGGAGCAGGTGTTCCGCCCCGAGGACGTGTTCCGCATCGATCATTACCTGGGCAAGGAGACGGTGCAGAACATCCTGGCGCTGCGCTTCTCCAACCAGCTGTTCGAGCCGATCTGGAACGCCAGCTACGTGGACCACGTGCAGATCACGATGGCTGAGGACATCGGCATCGGCTCCCGCGCCGGGTACTACGACGGGATCGGCACCGCCCGGGACGTCATCCAGAACCACCTGCTGCAGCTGCTGGCGCTGACCGCGATGGAGGAGCCGATCAGCTTCGAGGCCGCGGATCTGCGGGCGGAGAAGGAGAAGGTCCTCTCCGCGGTGCAGCTGCCCGATGATCTCGCGGCCCATACCGCGCGCGGCCAGTACGTGGGCGGCTGGCAGGGCGGCACCGAGGTGCGCTCCTACCTCGAGGAGGACGGCATCGAGGAGGACTCCACCACGGAGACCTTCGCGGCGATGCGCCTGGACATCGCCACCCGCCGCTGGGCCGGGGTGCCGTTCTACCTGCGGGCTGGCAAGCGTCTGGGGCGCCGCGTCACCGAGATCGCGGTGGTGTTCAAGCGCGCGCCGTTCCTGCCGTTCCGCTCGACCGACACCGCGGATCTGGGGCAGAACGCGATCGTCATCCGGGTCCAGCCCGATGAGGGCGTGACCATGCGCTTCGGCTCCAAGGTGCCCGGCACCCAGATGGAGGTGCGGGACGTGACGATGGACTTCGCCTACGGCATGAACTTCACCGAGGAGTCCCCCGAGGCGTACGAGCGGCTGATCCTGGACATGCTGCTGGGCGATCCGCCGCTGTTCCCCCGCCAGAAGGAGGTGGAGCTGTCCTGGCAGATCCTGGATCCGGTCATCGAGTTCTGGGCCGAGCACCTGGACCCCGCCCCCTACCGGCCCGGCACCTGGGGCCCCGAGACCGCGCACGAAATGCTCGCCCGTGATGGGCGTACCTGGAGGCGACCGTGATCACCACCCTGACCGACACCACCGCATCGGCGATCGACAAGACGATGATCGAGATGCGGGAGACGTTCGGCGCGAACACCATCGGCCGCGTCCTCACCCTGATCATCGTGGCCACCGGCGATATCGAGAAGCCGCTCGAGGCGGCGGTCGCGGCGAGCCATGAGCATCCCGCCCGGGTGCTCGTGGTCGATGCCGAGCCGGAGGCGGAGACCTCGGGCCTGGATGCCGAGATCCGGGTGGGCCGCGACGCCGGGGCCGGGGAGATCGTCATCCTGCACGCGCGCGGGGACGTCATGCGCTCCCTGGACACCCTGGTGATGGCACTGCTGCTGCCGGATGCACCGATCGTCACCTGGTGGCCGGAGAACGCCCCGTCCTCCCCCGTGCACGATGTGCTGGGCTCGATGTCCCAGCGTCGCATCACCGACTCGGCTGCCTGCCCGGATCCCACCGGGACCCTCAAGCGGCTGCGCCACGGCTACGTCAGCGGAGACAGTGACTTCGCATGGGCGCGCCTGACACGCTGGCGCGGGCTCATGGCGAGCGCCTACGAAGTGCCACCGGTCAGTGTGCCCACGGCGATCGAGGTCAGCGGCGCCCCCGGGAATCCCTCGGTGACGCTCATGGCGGCCTGGTTGCACCTGACCCTCGGCGTGAAACCGACCATCACCGCGGTCGAGAGCAAGGACCACGAGGGGCCCGGCGTGCAGGGGGTGACGCTCACCCGCGAGGACGGCACCATCTCCCTGCAGCGCGTGGATGACACCTCGATCCTCATGTCCCTGCCCGGGGACGAGGGGGGCCAGCATGTGACGATGCCGCGCCGCACCCTCGCCGAGCTCATCACCGAGGAGCTGCGGCGCCTGGACCCCGATGAGGTGTACGGCGAGGTGCTCGCCGCGGCCTTCTCCTCCGTGGACGGCAACGCCGCCTACGCGCAGGACAAGCCGGAGCCCATCGATGTGGTGCGCCCCGACGCCGATGCGGTCGCTCAAGCCGCCGCCGAGGACGCCGCCGCGAAGCTCGCCGCTGCCCTGAAGGAGCGGGCGCAGGCGCATCTGGTGCTCACCGGCGGCACCGTCGGCACGAAGGCGGCGCTCGCGCTACCGTCGGCCCTTGCCGCCGCGGATGTGGAGCTCGAGCATCTGCACCTGTGGTGGGGCGATGAGCGGTTTGTGGCGCCCGACAGCGAGGACCGCAACGATGAGCAGGTGCGGGAGGGGCTGCTCAGCGAGCTGCTCGATGCGGGGCTGCCGCTGCGCAACGTGCACCCGATGCCCTCCCCCGCCGATGGCATGTCCCTCGAGGACGCCGCCGCGTGGTACGGGCAGCAGCTGGACCAGATGGGCGGCGATGAGCCCTTCCGCACCCGGGGGCAGGCGTTCTTCGACGTGGTGTGGCTGGGCGTGGGACCCGATGCTCACGTGGCCTCCCTGTTCCCGAATCACCCGGATCAGGAGGATGTCGCCGCCAACGCGATCCCGGTGCGCAACTCCCCCAAGCCCCCGCCGGAGCGACTCTCGCTGACCTGGCCGGTGCTGAACTCCTCGCGGCATGTGGGTCTGCTGGTGGCCGGCGGCGAGAAGGCTGAGGCCGTCGCAGCCGGGCATGGGAAGATCGACCCGCGCCGGGTGCCGGCCTCCGCGGTGCGGGGCCTGGAGAGCACCACCTGGTTCCTCGATGAGGCGGCGGCCGCGCAGCTGTAGAACGTGGCCTGAACGCGAGGACGCCCGGTGGCCGTCCAGGTCACCGGGCGTCGCTGCGTCGCAGCAGGTTGCTGCGTGAGAGCAGTGCGCTCAGAGCATGGTCTCGAGGATGCCGAGGCCGATGGCGCAGGCGCCCCAGCCGACGGCGAAGCCGACGGTCAGGCGGTTGAGGTTGCGCTCGGCCACACCGGAGGCGCTCGCAGAGGAGGACACGCCGCCGCCGAACATGTCCGACAGGCCACCGCCGCGGCCCTTGTGCAGCAGCACCAGCAGGATCGTGATCAGGCCCAGCACGGCCAGAAGCACCTGCAGGATGGTCTTCAGCAGGGACAGATCCACGGGCAGGGTCACCTTCTTCAGCGGGCACGGACCGATCCAGCATACGTCACGCAGGCCCGCTCCCCCGACCTCGCTCGAGGCGAGATCCCCCACGTCGGCCGGGCCGACCCGCCACGCTGGTCCCGTGACGCTGGCGCGCCTCTCCCCGCCAGCCCGCCTTTCTGTTCCAGCGCCTCCGCCGTTCTGTTCCAGAAAGTGGAACAAAATGGGGTGTACCAAGGTTCTTGGACAGTCTTCTATGAGGAAGGATCAAGGACATGGCAGGAAGATCCAGGCGTAAGTTCAGTCCCCAGTTCAAGGCCGAGGCAGTCCAGCTGGTGATCCAGTCCGACCGGCCGATCGTCGAGGTCGCTGGCGAGCTGGGGATCATTCCCGGCACCCTCGGGAACTGGGTGAACAAGTACCGTGAAGAGAATCCCGAGCCCGAGAAGAAGCTGACCCCGTCAGATCATGCCCGGCTCGCGGAACTGGAAGTCGAGAATCGTCGGCTCCGGATGGAGAACGAGTTTTTAAAAAAAGCCGCGGCCTTCTTCGCCAGGG
>NZ_JALLAL010000080.1:0-6916 GCF_023062615.1 Brachybacterium sp. Marseille-Q7125
TTCACCCTGAAGGTGCTCCTTCGACCTTGGAGAATTGGACCCTAAGTAAGCCCTATTCTTCCAGGTCAGGAGCACCTTTCCGCGTCTACGACCACCCCTCGGACACCTCAACGATGAAAGCCCGAGGTTCACGTCTTGCATGACCACGTGGCTGCAAGCCAGTAGCGCGCGCCGATCGAGCGGCTTGCCGTCCAGGCGGATGGTGCCGCGCTGCGGTTGGGCGAGCCCCGACAGCACCCGCACCATGGTGGACTTCCCCGCTCCATTGGGTCCGGTGACCACGGTGACGCGACCGCGGGGGACATGCAGGCGATCCAGCACGAGGGCAGGGGGAAGCCCGCGACGGTAGCGGTAGGACAGCCCCTCCACCTCGAGGCTGCCAGTGCCCTGTTCCGCGGCGCTCCGGGCGCCCGCCGGCGACGCTGATCCCGCCTCCTCCGCCAGTCGGCGCAGGCCTAGCTCACGCCGCCGCTCATCGTCGAGCGCGAAGAACTCCGCGGCCCGCACGTCCATCGCGATCCGCCCGCGATCGAGCACCACCACCCGGTCCACCAGCCGGCGCAGGAACGCCAGCCGATGCTCGGTGATGAGCACGGTGGAGCCCGCCTCCCGCAGGTGCCCCAGCAGCCTCCGCACCGCCTCGACCCCGGAATCGTCGAGATTCGAGGTCGGCTCGTCCAGCACATACAGCTGCGGATCATTGACCGCCGCGGCGGCGATCGCCACCTGCTGCTTCTGGCCGCCCGAGAGCTGCGAGACCGGCCGCCCCAGCAGGCGGGTCATCGACAACCTCTCGGTGACAGCAGCGATCTGCCGGCGGATGAGATCCGGTTCCAGCCCGGCGTTCTCCCCGGCGAAGGCCATCTCCGCCGTCGAATCGGCGCAGAAGAACTGGGTCCTAGGGTTCTGGAAGACCGTTGATACCACGCGCCCCATCTGATGCAGTTCCTCTTCGGCCGGGGTGAGGCCGTGCACCTCCACCTCGCCGCTGATCTCGGCCGCGTGCAGATGCGGCACCAGGCCGTTCACCAGGCCCGTGAGGGTGGATTTCCCGCACCCGCTGCGGCCGGTCACCAGCATCACCTCCCCGGCATGGAGGGTGAGGTCGATGTCGCGCAGTGCCTCATCCGTGCTGCCGGGGTAGCGCACCGTGACCCCGCTGAGCCGTACGGCCTCGCTCATCGCAGCCCCACCCCGAATCCGTAGGCGGCCACCGCCACCGTCACGAGCATCAGCGCCACATCGGCCACCCCGAAATGCAGCTGGACGATGGTGGTGCGCCGCCCCGGGGAGCCGAAACCGCGGCACAGCGCCGAGGCGGTCAGCTCGTCACCGGCCCGCACCGCCCCGGCCAGCATCGGAATGACCAGGTATTCCGCGGTGCGGATGGGGTGGCGCAGCACCGAGAGCGGACCGCCGAGCAGCCCGCGCATGCGCATGGCATCGATGATCGCCCGGCCCTCGGTCAGCACGGTGGGCACGAAGCGCAGCACCACCGCGATGGGTACCGCCAGGAACTGGGGGATGCGCATGCGGGTCATCGCCGCCATGAATTCGGTGGGCCTCACCCGGGTGATGAGGAACCAGCCGAATGCTCCAGCCAGGGAGTACCGCCACAGATACAGCACGGCGATCCCCAGCGCCCCCACCACCGGACCGCTGCCCAACCTGAGCAACCAGGCGGCGCCCAGCAACACCACTGCCAGAGCCACCAGTGCCAAGAGCTGACGCCACAGCCGGTAGGCGAGCAGCAGGAGCATCAGGACGGCGAGCGCCAGCAGGTCGATGCGGCGGGGGAGGGCGGCGAGGACGAGCGCGTCGAGGGTGACCACCGTGAAGACGAGGGACCGGACATCGAACACGTCAGGCCAGTCCGGCACGCTCGAAATGCTTGGACAGCGCACGCCGACCGATCCACCCACCGATCATGCCCACCACCACGGTGCCGATGATCAGCAAAATGATGACCGCAGGACTGAACAGTGCATTGAATGCATCGGCCCACTGATCCCCCATCTGCCGGCGATATTCCGAGAGCACCGAATCGCGCATGAACAGCAGCGGCAGGTAACCGCCGGACACCCACAGGTTGAACACGCCATAGGCCACCACGGTCGGGACCGTGGCGCGATATCCGCCGCGGGAGGCGATGACGTCTGCGGCGATTCCCGCCACGAGGGCGGTGACGATGCTGATGGGGTGGTGGCCGGCGATCGTCACCAGGATGCCCAGCAGCAGCGCCATCAGGGTGATCAGTCCCGCGTGGCGCACGCGGGTGAGGAAGAGCATGAAGGTGATGCCGTTCAGCAGGGCAGCGAGCGTGGCGCCCACCAGCTGCAGGATCGGCGCGACCGCCCCGAGCATATTGAATGCCATGTAAATGACGGTATAGACGGCGGTGAAAATGCCCAGGGCAATGAGCTCTTTGGGAGTGAATTTCAAGGTGTTTCCTTTGTGTGCAGGGGTGGGAATCGTTGGTCGTCAGGAATCGGCGGCGACGCGCCAGCCCTGGGCCTGTTCGCGTTGCCGCCAGAAATGGGCGTAGCGGCCGTCTCGTTCGAGCAGCTCGGCGTGGCTGCCCTGCTCGACGATGCGGCCGCCCTCGAGGAAGGCGATGGTGTCGGCGCGGGCGATGGTGTCCAGCTGATGGGCGATGACCAGCATGGCGGTCTGCTTCGGCAGGGCGTCGAGAGCGGACTGCACGGCGCGGGCGGTGGTCGGGTCCAAGGCGGCGGTCGCCTCATCGAGCAGCAGCACGGGGGCCTGCTTCACCAGGGCGCGGGCGATGGAGACGCGCTGCCGCTCGCCGCCGGAGAGCAGCTTGCCGCCCTCGCCCACCCGGCTCTGCCAGCCCTCGGGCAGTCGCGCGGCGATCTCGTCGACCCGCGCGAGCTCGGCGGCCCGCCGGATCGCGGCGGTATCGGCGTCCGGGTTCCCCAGCGTGATATTCGCTTCCAAGGTGTCGTCGAAGAGGTAGACGTCCTGGAAGACGAGGGAGAGGTGCTGCATCCGATCGGCCTCGGTGAGCTCGGGCAGGGGAATGCCGCCCATGCGGATCTCGCCGGCATCGACGTCGTGGAAACGCGCGACCAGGCGGGTGATGGTGGTTTTGCCCGATCCCGAGGCACCGACCAGGGCGGTCATTTCGCCGGGGCGGACGGTCAGGTCCAGGTCGTTCAGCAGCGGGCGCTCGCCGTAGCGGAAGTGGACACCGTCCAGCTCGATGGTTCCGTCACGGGGCGTGCCCCGGGAGGTCTCCGGCTCCGGCAGCGTCGGCAGCGTCAGGATGTCGCGCACCTCTCCGACCTCGGTTCCCGCCCGGTGCAGGGCGGTGCCCAGATCGGCGAGGATCCGCAGCGGCCCGGTGAACTGGGCGATCAGCCCGATCATGGCGACCATCAGCACCGGGTCGGCGCTTCCCCCCAGCGCCCACAGCACGGCGAGGCCCGCCAGGGCACCGAAGACGGCCTGCACCACGAATCCCTGCAGCACCTGGCCGAACACCTGGGACCACAGGGAGCGGCGGCCCGCCCGGCGCTGCGCCTCGATGGCCTCGGCCAAGGGGGTGTAGTCGGTGCCGCGCAGGCCACCGGCCCGCAGGGCCACCTGATTGCGGGCGAACTCGAGCAGCCGGTTATCGGTGTCGATCGCGATGTCGTGCAGGTGGTCCTCCGCGCGGGCGGTGGCGCGCCCCGCGAGCAGCGCCGCGAGATAGATGAGGGGAGCTGCCACGGTGAGCGCGGCCCCTAGACGCCAGTCGAAGGCGTAGGCCACCACCGTGATGGTCGCCGGGGTGACGATGTTGACGACGAAGGGGATGAGGATGTCCATCGCCGTCTGGGCGACGAACATGGTGCCGCGCACCGCGATGTGCGAGATGCGGGCGGTCTGCCGCGGCTCGAACCAGCCCAGCGGGAGCCGGACCACGTGCCGGCCCAGCCGATCGTGCATGGTCTCGATGACCTTCATCGAGGCGGCGAAGCCGATCCGGGTGGAGGTCACCACCAGGAAGGCATGGATGGCCGCGGCGGCGGCCAGCACCAGCAACCAGATCCCGGCTGCGCGCATATCACCGTGGAACAGCGAGGCGAGCACGGGGACCATGGCGGCAAGCGCCACGCCCTGGCTGATGCCATGGGCGATGGCGAAGGCGAGGAAGCGCCGCATGTCGCGGCGGGCGGCCGGGCCGCCGATGTCGATGAGCGCGCGAATCATGCGGCCACCCCCTGGTAATCGGCCCACAGCGCGGCATAGGCCCCACCACGGGCGACGAGCTCGGCATGGGTGCCGTACTCGAGCACCCGCCCCTCCTCGAAGACGGCGATGGCGTCCAGGTCGACGATGGTGGACAGCCGGTGCGCCACCACCACCACGGTCCGGCCGCGGGTGAGCCGCGCCAGGGCCTGCTGGATCTCCACTTCCGATTCGGGGTCGGTGGCGGAGGTCGCCTCATCGAGCACCAGCACCGGGGTGTCCATCAGAAGGGTGCGGGCGATCGCCACGCGCTGCGCCTCCCCGCCGGAGAGGCGGACGTCCTCGCCCACGACCGAGTCGTAGCCGCGGGGCAACTGCATGATCCGCTCGTGGATCCGGGCGGCCGTGGCGGCTTCGCGCACCTGCTCGTCGGTGGCGGAGGGGCTGCCCAGGCGCAGGTTGTCGGCAATGCTGATCGCGGGCAGCTGCACGTCCTGCAGCACGATGCCGACGGTGCGGCGCAGGGTCTCCGGGCTCATCTCGCGCACGTCGATGCCGCCGATGCGAATCGCGCCGGCCTCGACGTCGCGGAAGCGAGCTAGCAGCGTGGCGAGCGTCGACTTGCCCGAGCCGGATCGTCCCACCAGGGCGAGGGTGCCGCCCTCGGGAACCGTCAGGGAGACGTCATCGACCGCCTTGCGGCCCGGCACATAGGAGAAGTCGACGTGCTCGATCACCACGTCGTGGCCCCTCGGCGTGCCCGGCTCGGTAGGTTCGGAGAGCTGCGGCTCATCCAGCAGGGCGGTGATCCGGGCGGCGGCCTCGAGGGATTCCCCGCGCGCCTGGGTGGCGGCGGCGACGGTGTACAGGGTGCTGGGCAGCAGCAGGGCGACGATGGTGACCACCAGTACCTCGCCCGGGGCGGTCCATCCGGCGCCGGTGAACCAGGTGCCCAGGCCCAGGCAGATCAGCGCCACCGCCGGCCCGGCGAGGGCCAGCAGGGCGATCGACTGGATCTTCATCTGCGGGCCGACGAGGGCCGAGAACTCGGTGCGGAACTCGCGGGAGACGCGGGTGAAGCGGGCCGAGCCCTCCCCGCCGCGGCCGAACACCTTGAGCACCGCGACCCCGCCGACGTAATCGACGATGGCGGCGCTAACCCGCGAAAGGCCCGCGGCGATCCGCGCCATGATCTCCCGCATGTCCCCGCGAGCCAGCAGGGAGTAAATCGCGAAGTAGAGCACCATCGGCGCGAGGGCGGCGAGCCCCAGCCGCCAATCCACCCAGAAGCAGAACGCCACCCCGGCCAGCGGCGTGAACACCGCGGCGACGGCCTCCACCACACTGTGGGCGACTAGGTGGTGGAGGGAGTCCACATCGTTCTGTACGCATTGCCGCACCCGCGCGGAGCCGGCGTCATCGAACCAGCCCAGCGGCACCCGGCCGAGGGTGTCGGTCAGGTCGCGGCGCATCCGTGCCTGCAGCTCCACATCGGCGAAGTGCGTGAGCAGCAGCGCGAGGGAGCCCAGTAGGGTCTGCAAGCCGATGGCGCCGAGGAACCAGCCGACCTGCGCCCAGGCGGCCTGCGGATCAGGGGTTTGCGCCAGCAGCGCGCGGCTCAGCCGCAGGATCGCCAGGTAGGGGATGACCGAGACAACGGCGGCGCCGATCTGCAGCACGATGGCGATGATGACGGGGACGGCGACGGGCGCCAGCAACCGCAAAAGTGGCTGCGTGCCCGCACGGGGTTCATTCACGGTAGGTGCCTCCTGGGGTGGGAACCGGGGTGGGAATGTCAGCGAGGTAGTCGGCGAGCGCGTGGCAGCAGGCGAGTTGCTGGCGGATCTGCTCCAGCTGCGCCTCGGGGTCGGGGCGGTGCGCAGATCGTTGACCACGAGCGAGAGTGGCTTGGTCTTGTGGTCGATCAGATGCTCGGGGGTGGGCATGACGGCCCGCAAGGAAGGGTGCCGGTGCAGGTGCGGGACGGCGGCCTCGAGCACGGCCGGGTCCAGCCGCTTACCGCCGAACTCCACGTAGCCCAGGCAGTGCTGGCCTCCCAGGGGCTGATCGGGATCAGCGCCGATGGAATACGCGGATCGGATCGGGGTGGCGGTGAAGGTGCTGCTGGGCGGGGTGGCGGAGGGTGGAGTGCTGGGCACAGTGGCGGTGGAGGGCAACGCGATATCTTTCTAGTTAGGTAAGGCTAACCTAATATCGACTGCTCGCCGCAGGCTCTAGAGGCGAGTGAGAATCATACTCACACCGGGATGTGGGACACAGGGGCGCGCCCGGGTGCGCGCAGCAGAGAGGTGCCGGGGTGTGGGGCCTCGGGGGAGTGCGGAGTCAGTGCCGCTCGGCGGCCCGCTTCGCTCCCACCATCGCGCAGGCGGAACCGATGAGGGCGAGGAAGCCGAGCGCGATGCAGCCACCGACGCTCCACCGCGGGACGCCCTCCACGTCACGTTGGATGAGCGTGCCCACCGCTCCCACGACGAACGCGACCGCGCACAGCAAGGTCGGGATCCAGGCCGCCCGATGGCCGGCGCGCCAAGCGGCCTCATCCTCGAGCAACAGCGGCAGCCGGTAGCGCATGTTGATCACGCCCGTGCCCACTTCGATCCGCTCGGTGCGGGCGGCGATCGCGGAGAGCAGCGGCATGGGTGCGGCGGACTGCTGCGCGAAGTGGTGGACGCGGAAGTAGGCGCCGTTGACGCCCAGTTCC
>NZ_JALLAL010000081.1:0-6510 GCF_023062615.1 Brachybacterium sp. Marseille-Q7125
GGGCAGCGGCGGCGGAGTCGGGTGGGTATGAGGCACAGGCCCCCGTCGGCGCCGTCGACCCCTGCGAGGGCGTGTCCGATCGCATGCGCGACCCCTTCGAGCACCGCCGCGTACACGTCCGGGCCGCGGGTCGTGGCGTCCATGCCGAGCACGGCCGCACGCAGCTCGGCGTCCCGCACCGGGTAGCGTTCGCCGTGGATCGAGGGCAGGGCGAGCAGGCCCGTCGGCCCTCTCCCGCACTCTGCTTCCCGCTGCTCCAGCAGGCCATCGGCCTGCGACGTCGAAGCCCCACCGAGGAATGCCTCACGCGCCCACGAAGCGGCGGCCCCCGCAGCGAGCAGCGCGGAGATCCGCAGGGAGCGCCGCCCTGATCCGTCTGCCTCCAGCAGCAGCCGGTGGGACACGTCCACGCTGTGCCGCGCCGAGCCCACGGGCGCATCGGCCACCACGGAGGCGACCCAGCCGCTGGTGCCCATGTACGCGTAGGCCTCTCCGGCGGAGAGGCCGACGATCCCCGCGGTGGTAGCGCCGGCATCCCCCGCGACGAGAACGACAGGGATCCCCGCGGGAAGGCCCAGCAGATCCTGGGCCCGCGCGTCGGTGCGGCCGATGGTCTGCGCGGATCCGCTGGTCAGACGGGGTAGATGCTCCTGCGGGATTCCGGCGGCCCGCGCCACGGCAGGAGACCAGCGGCGCGTCCCGGCATCGAGCAGCCCGGTGGTCGACGCGGTGGTGGGGTCGCACCAGGCGCCGAGCCCCAGGGCGTCCGCGAGAAAACCGGCAGGCCCGAACACGAGGCCGCGCGAGCGTTTCACGGTGGCGGGGTCGGTGCGGCGCAGGCGGCGGTGCATCGCGGCGCAGCTGGTGGCGTCCTGCTGATTGCCGGTCAGGGCATCCCAGTCGGCGCCCTGCCCGGCGAGCAGCGCGTGGATCTCCTCGGCCTCGATCACGGCGCGGGTATCGCTGTACAGGATTGCGGGGGTCTGCGGGGTGCTCGGGGCGGGCAGGAGGATGAGATCCTGCATCTGCCCGGTGATGGCGAGGGCCGACGGGGGCGCGGTGTCTGCCGCGGCGCTGACCTCACCGATCGCCTCCCGGGTGGCACGCAGCCAGTCCCCCGGATCCTGCTCGGCACCGCCATCGGGCGTGGTCGCGGTCGGGTATGCGCGGCTGGCGACGGCGCGGGTGCGGCCATCACAGTCCACGAGCGCGGCTTTCGCGGCGGAGGTGCCCAGGTCCAGGCACAGCAGCGGGGGTGATGCGGGCTCGCCAGTCATGGGATCAGCGTAGGCGTGGGATCGTGAGCGCATGACTGAGCTGCGCATCCGCCCCGCCCGCCTGGCCGAGATCCCCCGAGTGGTGGAGATCGAGACGCAGGCTGACCAGGTGTTCCGCACGGTCGGGTTGCCTGAGCTGGCGCAGGACCCACCGGATCCGGGGCGCCGGGAGGCACTGGCCCGGGAGGGCCGGCTGTGGGTACTGGAGCGCGGGACGACGCTCGCGGGCTTCGTGACAGCCGAGCTGCTGGATGGGCATGCGCATGTGGGCCAGCTGTCCGTCGCGCCGGAGCACGCGGGGCACCGGTTGGGCCGACGTCTGCTGGAGCATGTGGAGCACTGGGGCAGGGCGCAGGGGTGCCCGGCGACCACGCTGACCACCTTCGTGGACGTCCCGTGGAACGCCCCGTATTACACGCGGCTGGGCTACGCGGTTCTGCCTGCCGAGCAGTGGGGGCCGGGTCTCACCCGCACGATGCAGCGGGAGGCGGGGCTGCCGGGGCTCGGCGCCGCTCCCCGCTGCGCGATGATCAAGCCGTGCCCGTCGGCCGACGGGGCGTGAGCCTGGCGCCGCCCCTGCAGATGACGGATCCCCCGCCTCCACGGATGGAGACGGGGGATCCGTTGTCAGGGCCGATCAGGGCCGGTCAGGCCTGACTTGCATTGGTTTAGTGGGTCAACGCCTCGAGTAGCTCTTTGGCTTCTTCGGCGAGTTCGGGCTGGGCGGTGATGTGCTGGCCGGCGATCGAGATGGTCACTTCTCGTAGCGGGCACGAGCCCCTCTCCCACCCCTCAGAACCCGCCCTCGAACCCCTGAACGCCAGATAACCCAGCCTCCACCAAACCCGGGGCTTGACAGGAAACTCTTCCGTCCCGACCTGCGGTGGGCCCCGTGGGGATCGAACCCACGACCTGCGGATTAAAAGTCCGATGCTCTGCCGACTGAGCTAGAGGCCCTGGCTTGCCGCGCGGGCGAGCCCAATCATCCTACCGGCGCGGCAGCCTCCCGTAGCACGAGAGGCGCAGCACACCGGCCACGGTCCACGGCCAACGGAGCGCTCCGCGCGCCATCGGCCGCTGATCCTGTGCGCTCAGGCCTTCTTCTTGCTCACAAAGTGAAGGATCACACCGACGATCAGCAGCAGGAAACCCAGCATGCCGCCGAACACGCCCATCAGCACACCGCCGATGCCCGCGAAGATCCCGCCGATGGACACCGGCGGGCCCACAGCCACCGGGGTGCCGCCGCAGTCGATCGTGTAATCGCCCGCCTCCGTGGCCGTGAAGGAGTCGAAGGAGACCCAGGTGCGCTCCCCCGTGCCCAGTTCGCTGGACTGGGCGGTGCCCGGCGCTGCCGCCTCGCCCGATGGTGCGGTCACCGTGCACGAGGGCGCGGGTGTGCCCTCATCGACATACAACTGCAGGGACTCATCGGCCTCAGCGCTGTAGGTGCCGGAGCCACTCTCGAGCACCTGGAGCTTTCCTGCGCCACTGGCCACATTCCCGAAGCCGGCCACGGCCAGCACCACGCCCAGGATCACGCTCAGCGCCAGGATGGCGCCGCCCAGGATCATGAGGATCTTCGGGGCCTTGGACTTCTTGCGCGGCGCGGGCGGAGCTCCGGTGTAGCCATGGGCGGGCTGAGGCGAAAACTGCTGGGACACGGTGACTCCTGTGGGTCGGGGAGAGAGCGCCGGTGGGCGCGGACGCGGCCAGCGTAACGCCCTGGATAGACTCGCGCCCATGCCAGATCCCCTCGTCCTCGCCGCCGACGTCGAGACCGAGCTGATCGAGCGCAAGAGCCGCTTCATCACCCGACTGCACCGCGTCGAGGACGTAGAGAAGGCTGACGCCCTGGTCCGTGCCGCCCGCAGCGAGCACCCCGATGCCCGCCACCACTGCACCGCGCTCGTCCTCGCCGAACGGGCCGACCGCGCCCTGGTGCACCGCTCCAATGACGATGGTGAGCCTGCCGGGACCGCCGGGATGCCGATGCTGCAGGCGCTGCTGCACGCGGAGCTCGTGGACGTCCTCGCGATCGTGATCCGCTACTTCGGCGGCGTGAAGCTGGGGGCCGGCGGGCTGGTGCGCGCCTACACCGCGGGCGTGGAGCAGGCTGTGGGCCAGGCGCGTCTGCTGCGGCGCACCGAGCAGATGGTCGCCCAGGTCGAGGTGTCCCCGGCCGACGTCGGGATCGCGGAGAACGCCGTTCGGCTCTGGGCCGCCGGGGCTGGCGCGACCGTGGAGCCCACCGAGTACGGGACGCGCTCGGCGCTGCTGACCGTGCTGCTGGAGCCCACGGATCTGCCCTCCTTCGAGGCCGATGTGGCCCGCTGGTCCTCCGGGCGATTCACCGTCGAGGACGCCGGGCGCCGCACCGCCGACGTGCCGCGGTGAGACGTGCCGCGGTAGAGAGACCAGCCATAAGACAGCGGCGCCGCACCGGATCGCTCCGATGCGGCGCCGCCGCGAGCATGCTGTGAGGCACGCAGGCCTCACGCGATGCGTGGGTGTGCCTGGATCAGGCGCGCTTGGCGAGGAAGCCGTAGATCACCATAACGATGATCGCGCCGACGATGCCCAGCAGAATGGTGCCGACGCTCCAGGGGTTGTTCATGATGCCGCTGACGCCGTCACCACCGAGCAGGCCGCCGATGAAGCCGCCGACGATCGCGCCGATGACACCGAGGATGATCGACATGCCCAGGCCCATGCCCTGCTTGCCGGGCATGATGGCGCGGGCCAGCAGGCCGATGATGGCGCCGATGATGATCCAGGAGATGATCAGTCCAAGAAGGCCCATGAGATTGCTCCATTTCGTGGGGGAAGAGGTCAATCGTGCAATCACATTCTCCCGAGGCTCGTGGGCGAACTGGGAATCCGGGCCGACACCGCTGGTCAGAACGTCGACCAAGCGGTCAAAGCGGCCCGATCACACGGTGACCCCTTCGGCCCGGGCCTTTAGTGCCGGACGGTCATGTGAGGGGCACAGGCACGGCCCCCATCGGCCCTCTACACACGGAAGCGCCCGAGCCCGCCATCGCGGACCCGGGCGCTCAACGCATCGCCGCGGCGATCAGAAGTCCCAGTCGTCGTCCTCGGTCTCCACGGCCTTGCCCATCACATAGGAGGAGCCGGAACCGGAAAAGAAGTCGTGGTTCTCATCGGCGTTCGGGGACAGCGAGGCGAGGATCGCGGGGTTCACCTCGGTCTGATCCGCCGGGAACAGTGCCTCGTAGCCCAGGTTCATCAGGGCCTTGTTCGCGTTGTACCGCAGGAAGGTCTTGACCTCCTCGGTCCAGCCCACCGGGTCATACAGATCCTCGGTGTACTCCTCCTCGTTGTCATACAGCTCCATGAGCAGCCCGTACGTGTAGTCCTTGAGCTCCTGCTGGCGCGCCGGATCGGACTTCTCCACGGCCCGCTGGAACTTGTAGCCGATGTAGTAGCCGTGCACGGCCTCATCACGGATGATCAGGCGGATGATGTCCGCGGTGTTCGTCAGCTCGCCGTGGCTGGAGTAGTGCATCGGCAGGTAGAAGCCGGAGTAGAACAGGAAGGACTCCAGCAGCGTGGAGGCGACCTTCCGCTTCTCCGGATCATCGCCCTGGTAGTAGCTCATGACGATCTTCGCCTTCTTCTGCAGCGGCTCGTTGAACTCGCTCCAGCGGAAGGCCTCGTCGATCTGCTTGGTGTTCGCCAGGGTGGAGAAGATCTGCGAGTAGGACTTGGCGTGCACCGACTCCATGAACGCGATGTTGGTGTACACCGCCTCCTCATGCGGGGTGACGGCGTCGGGGATCAGCGAGACCGCGCCGACGGTGCCCTGCACCGTGTCCAGCAGCGTCAGCCCCGTGAACACGCGCATCACCAGGTTCTGCTCCTGCTCGGTGAGCCGGCCCCAGGACGGGATGTCATTGGACAGCGGCACCTTCTCCGGCAGCCAGAAGTTGCCGGTCAGGCGGTCCCACACCTCCTGGTCCTTGGGGTCGGGGATCCGATTCCAGTTGATCGCCTGGACGGAAGTCTTCAGGTGGTCGGAGTTCACATCTGCCTCGCTCGACGGGTGGGCCCGGGCGTCGGCGCACGCTAGGGGGCCGACGGGGCGGGCGGGGTCGCAGCCAGTCTAGGCCGCGGCAGTGGTAGCCGGCTCGGGGCTCGCCCAGCGCCGGTGTCGAGGTGGTCACCTCGGGGCGAGGCCTACCGGGAATGGCACCTCACCACCTTGGCGCAGACCGTATGGGGAGTCCTCCCCATCGCAGGGCTGGCCGGATGGCCCTAATGTTCTGACGCAACAGACTAGATGTAGCTGGTCATGACCGTGGCGGCGTCTGTCCCGGCACCCGATGCAGAGGAGCTGGAGGATGCCGAGACTCGGGCGGTTCGGGTGGAGCGCGATGGCGCCTCGGGCTTGACGGCGACGGAGATCCTCATGTTGCGCGGCCGCTATCTCCGGGCGGACCGCAGTGCTCTCGCCACAACTCTCGTCGGGATCGACCCCACCGAGATGTCGCGGCAGATCACCTCGGTCATGACCCCGCGCCGCTGAACCCGCCACCCGCGGGATCCCCGCTGCTCAGCGGCGTGCGCGCCTCGCGCGGGCCTCGCGCTGGAACCGCTCGCGGTCCGCGGCTCGCTGTCCACGCAGCCACGCGGGATACATCCACAGCGGCAGCACCGAGCTGTGAGCCGTAGGGATCGCGATCACGAGCCAGACCACGACCTCGAGGGCGAGAGCACCCAGCAGCAGGCCGTTGATCAGGGCCGTGGGGGCGCCCAGCAGGGCAGCGAGAGCCGCCGCGAGGACCGCGAGCGCGCCCACGATGAGGGTCTGCGCCGCAAGCGGCAGGATCAGCAGGACGATGCGCTCCGGTGCATTGGCGAACTCTGAGTCGACCAGCGGTTTAGCCACCCACCACTGCGAGGCACCACGTCGGCGCATCCACGCCAAGACAAGCGCCAGCACGACGCCGGCACACCCCGCGAGGGCAGCGATCAGGAGCATGAGCAGAGGCGCGACGTTCACGTCTGTAGCGTCCCACAGCTGTTTCTGACCCCGGCCGGTCCGGTTCTCCGACTCCAGGTATTCCGGCCGCAGCACGAAGGAGACCGCTCCTGCCGCCCGTGTTCATCGATGCGATGCACAGGGCCGACGAAAGTTTGTCCCCCTGGTCAGCAGCCGCGTATAGGTTCATGCCATGCCCTCCCCCGCTGCCACCCCGTCGGCCACCCC
>NZ_JALLAL010000082.1:0-6365 GCF_023062615.1 Brachybacterium sp. Marseille-Q7125
TGGCGGGTCAGCGCCCCCTAATCGGGGGAAGAGCCGACGCCGAAGTACACCGAGCCAGCGCCGTCCGCGTACGCGCGTCCGCGCCCGATTAGCCGCTGCCTGAACGCGCTCATCCCCCGGACGCGCCCGGTGGCGCGGGGCGCCTATGTGGGGCCGCGGGTCCCCCGCCGCTCCAGCCCGGCCCCGCACCCCGCACGCCCTCCTCCGGGTTCTCCCCGGGCCCGTTCCGGGCCAGCTCCGGGAAGAATCATCCTAAGGACGGACGCCGCAGCGACCATCGATCGTTCAGGATATGCCCAGCAAATCCCCGTCGGCCGCGCGCCGACCCTGTGAAAGGCACTCGATGGAGACCCTGCGGCGTTACGTCTTCCCCCTGGTCTGGATGGTGATCCTGGCCGTGATCGCCCTGGCGCTGGTGAAGATCGCGTTCTTCCCCAGTACGGCGTCGGGCACGCAAGAGGACCCTGTGTTCCCCGAGGCGAGCGTGGACGCGTACGCGACGGTGCCGGTGCAGCGCGGTGACGTGAGCTCCTCCCTCGAGCTGGATGCGGTGATCACCCCGGATCCCGGCACCGCCCTGAAGGCGAACGCCAGCGGGGACGTCACGAAGATCTGGGCGCCGAATGGGACGAAGGTCGCCAAGGGCGATCGGATCCTGCAGGTGCGCGTGGAGGAGGGCGCCTCGCTCCCGGAGCCTGCCGAGCCCGCGGACCCCACCGATCCCGAGGCCGCGGACGGCGCCGACGCCGCACCCGCCCAGGAGCCTGCGGCCCCCGCCCCGCAGTACCGCTACATCAATCTCTACGCCCCGGCCGATGGCACCGTGCGCGGCCTCGAGGTCGAGGAGTGGGACAGCATCGGGCAGGGCGATGGGCTGGGCAGCATCTCGCCCGGCACGTACTCGGCCGTCGCCTCCCTCACCCCCGAGCAGCAGCTGTCCCTGCTGGACATCAAGCTCAAGGCCACCCTCACCCTGCCCGGCTCCGATGAGCCGCTGACCTGCAAGGACCCAAGCATCGCCGAGGACACCGAGGTGGACCCCGATAAGGCCACCGAGTCCCCGAGCGAGGAGGAGCTCTACGGACCCGACGGGATGCCCGTGGACTCCGGCTCGGACGTCTCGGCCGCGCAGATCGTGTGCCCGGTGCCGCAGGACGCGAAGGTGGTCCCGGCGCTCACGGTGCCGATGATCGTGAACCTCGGCTCGGCGCATGATGTGCTGCTGGCGCCCGCCACGGCCGTCGTCGGGGAGGGCACCAGCGGGCAGGTGTTCGTCCTCGATGACGCCACTGGCGCGCCCGCGCCCGTGGATGTCACCCTGGGCAAGCGCGACGACGGGATGGTCGAGATCACCGAGGGCCTCGAGGAGGGGCAGGAGATCCTCGAGTTCGCCCCCGGCGTGGACTCGCCCGAGGACCCGATGGGCGGCATGTGGTGAGCGCGCCCCACACAGATCCCGCGCCCCAGGGGGCCGATGCTCCCCCGGTGCCCGCTGCGCCCCACCCGCCCCTGCTCGAGCTGCGCGATCTGCGCCGCTCAGTGCGCCTGCCCGATGGCGAGGACCTGCACATTCTGCGCGGCGTGGACCTGACCGTGCACCGCGGCGAGAACGTCGCGATCGTGGGCCGCTCCGGCTCCGGCAAGACGACGCTGCTGAACCTGCTGGGTCTGATCGACCGGCAGACCGGCGGAGAGCTGCTGTTCGACGGCATGGACGTCTCGCGTCTGCCCGAGCGGCGGCGGGCCCGGCTGCGCGGCGCCTCCATCGGCTTCGTGTTCCAGCAGTTCAACCTGCTCGATGGCCGCACCGCGCTCGAGAACGTGATGATGCCGCTGATGTACGCATCGGCCGGGAAGTTCTGGCGTCGCGAGAGACTCGCGATGGAGATGCTGGAACGAGTGGGGCTCGCCGGCCGCGCCCAGCAGATGCCCGCGAAGCTCTCCGGCGGTGAGCAGCAGCGCGTGGCGGTGGCCCGCGCCCTGGTGCGCTCCCCGCGGCTGATCCTCGCCGATGAACCCACCGGCGCGCTCGATGTCACCACCGGGGAGGCGGTGATGGGGCTGCTGGATGAGATCGCCCGCGACTGTGATGCAGCGCTCGTGACCATCACCCATGACCTGCAGGTCGCGGCGATGTCGCAGCGCTCCTTCCTGCTGGATGAGGGCACTTTGCATGATGTCGCCTCGGCCGATGCGCGCGATGCGCTGGCCGGGACCGTCGGCATCCGCGCCGGACGGGAGGCGGTGGCATGACCGGGCTGATCGCCTCCATCGTGGAGGCCTACGGGGAGCTGCGCGTCAACAAGGGCCGGATCCTGCTGTCCCTGATCGGCGTGGCGTTCTCGGTGTTCGCGCTGACGCTCGTGATGGGCGGCGGGTCGATGCTCTCCGGGGCGCTGCAGCAGTCCCAGGAGCAGTGGACCGGCCGGCACGCCACCTTGCAGATCTTCTCGATGGGAGAGGGGTCCGAGGGCGCACCTCCCGCCGATGAGGTGGTGCTCCAGGAACTCGAGCAGATGGGCATCACCCAGCGCACCCGCGTCGTCAACGACCAGCTGCGCATCCAGACCCCGAGCGGGGTGCGCTACACCGAGGCGATGGGCGTGGACCCGGCCTACGGGGCCATGTTCCGGGTGCAGATGCAGCAGGGCCGCTGGCTGGCCGACTCCGATCAGCAGCGCCTGGCCCCCGCCCTGGTGGTGAATGAAGCGCTGTACGAGGTGCTGGGTCGCCCGGAGCTGGGCACCGAGCCGGTCACCGTGTACGGGCCGCGGGGCGCGGAGGACTCTGCGCAGATGATCGTGGTGGGCGTGGTGGAGTCGTCCGAGGGCGACTGGCTGCAGGCGTACATCCCAGCGGGAGCGATGGGCTCCCTGCCGGGCCGGGACGAGGCGCCGATGGTCAGCGATTTCCGGGTGTGGGTGCCCGCGGAGCAGAGCTCGGAGATCCGGGACCTGCTGGCCTCGCGGCTGCAAAGCACCCCGGCGGGCTCCTTCGACGTCTCCGAATCCTCCATCAGCGAGGAGGACCAGGGGCTCGGCGCAGTGAAGGCCGGCGTGACCGCGGTGGCACTGGTGATCCTGGTGCTCGGCGCCCTGGGGCTCGTGAACATCTCGCTGGTGACGGTGCGATACCGGGTGCGGGAGATCGGGATCCGACGCTCCTACGGCGCAACCGGTGGGCGGATCTTCGTGGGGGTGCTCATGGAGTCAGTGGTCGCCACGGTCATCGCCGGCGCCGTCGGTGTCACCGCCGCGGTGGCGCTCATGAAATCGCCGTGGGTCACGGACTTCCTGCGCGGGAACGGGCTGGTGGAGATTCCGCCGTTCCCCGTCGAGGCGGTGCTCATGGGGCTTGCCGCAGCGACGGCAGTGGGTGTGCTCGCGGGGGCGCTGCCCGCCCTGATCGCCACGCGCATCAAGGTGATCGACGCGATCCGCAGCTGAGGCCGGCGGGGTTCTCGGGTCAGCCCCGGGGGCCCCGCGGTCCCCGCGCCCTCAGGCCGCGCGCTCGGCGGCCAGGCGGCGCCGCCGCTCGGCCTGCGCCCGGCCCTGCGCGGCATGCGCCTGCGAGGCTGCGGCGGAGAGCCCCAGGTCCTCGATCTGCAGCGGATGGGCGAGCGCGCCGAAGGGCCGCTCGGAGCTCACGTCGCCGTCGGCGCTGATGTGCAGCAGCTCCCCGGAGTCCATGAGTCGCCACGCCGGGTCATCGTCCATCGGCTCCGAGGCGATGACGATGCTGCGCACATCGGTGAGGTCATCGCTGTGCGCGCGCAGGGTCTGGGAGGACTGCTCGAGCGCCTCGCGGGGATTCTCGGCGGTGGCGGTGCGCTCCAGGACCCACAGCTCGTTCGTGGCCGGCAGGCGCACCGCCACCAGCTCACCGTCCTTCATGGCCAGCAGGTTCACCGAGTACACGGGGCAGTGGTTGCCGATCCACTGCAGCGCCGCCTCGACGCCGGCGCGCAGATCCCCGTCGTGCCGCCCCACCTCCCCGGTGACCAGCGCGGACATCCACTCGCTGTCGGTGGTGCCGTGGACGTGATGGGCGGCGCCCAGCTCCCGCACTCGCTCGCGCAGCTCATCGGTCACCTCGAGCACACCGTTATGGGCGGTGATGATGCCGTCCTGCAGGAAGGGGTGGGTGTTCTCGTCGGTGTGGACGGTGCCGGAGGACAGCCGCACGTGGCCGATCATTGCGCGGGTGTGCAGGCGCGTGGCGACGGTGTGGAAGCGCTCAGAGTCGTAGGCGGCCACGGGGCGCTTGGCCACCCGCGCCTCGCCGCTCTCGTCCAGCCAGCCGATCCCGGTGCCGTCGGCATTGAAGCGCGACTGGTTGACCAGGGAGTATGGCGCATCGAGCAGCCAGAACTCGGCGGTGACGGGGGCATCGGCGTGGAGAGCGAAAAGTCGGCACATGACCCGACCACTGTAGGACGCGGCCTGAATCGGCGCAGTGAAGCTCGCCACCGGGGCGCGAGGATGGCGTGATGGCGCAGATCCTGCTGATCGAGGACTCCCCCGAGGTGCACGCCCTGGTGGAGGAGACGCTGCGCGCTGAGGGGCATCAGGTGCGCGGGGCGCGCGACAAGGCCCGCTTCTCCCCCGGTGCGCTGGGGCGCCTCGTGCGGCTCGCCGCGGACGGGACTGCCGGCCCGGCGGGGCTGCGGGGAGCAGTGGGGCTGCGGGGACAGGCGGCGGGGCCGTGCCCGGTGGCGTGACGGAGCGGGAATGGGAGGTCGCGCGGATGGCCGCCCAGGGCCTGACGAACCAGGAGATCGGCGAGCAGCTGTACATGTCCGTCGCGACCGTGAAGACGCACCTGGGGCGGATGTACCACAAGCTCGACGTCACCAACCGCGTGCAGCTCGCGATCCGGGTGCTCGAGCTGGGGGGATGAGGGGCCGCGGCGCCGCGAGGTCAGCGGCACTTGCGGAACGTCTTGCCGCCTGGCATGCCGTAGCGCTTCCCGGTGTACCCGCCATCATCGGCGTGGGGAATCTCCGGTCCGTAGGGGACGCAGCTCGAGCCGCCCGAACCCGAGGACTGCTTCTGGGGCGCAGGCTGGGGCGCCGGGACAGGTTTCTGCTGCTGCGGGGCCGGCTGGGGCTGCTGCGGCGCGGGCTGCTGCGGCGCGGGGGCGGGGGTCGATCGGGCGGCACGCTCGCGCTCCTCCTGCCGCTCGCGTTCCTCGCGCTCTTCGCGTTCCTTGCGCTCGCGCTCTTCGCGTTCCTCGCGCTCGCGCCGCTCCCGCTCCTCGCGCTCCTTCTTCTTCCGCTCCTGCTCTTCGGCGTACGCGCGCCCCTGCTCCTCCAACTCCTCGTGGCGCTTGTCGGCGCGCTCGTGCACGTCCTTGGCATCCTGACGCCAGCGGTGAACGGTGTCCTTCACCAGCGGTGCAGCCAGCACCGCATTGTGCAGGCCCCGCAGTCCGTCGGGGTCGATCGCGTCGATGAACACCTCGAGGTCCTCGACCGCCGTGGCGGCCTCCGCGATCGCGTCCGTCGGGTCGCCCTCGACCGTCGCCGGCAGCTGCTCGGCCGCAGATGCGAGGGTCTGCAGCTGGGCGGGGATCGTGCAGTCCGTCTCGGTGCCGAACAGGCCGAGTCCCTGCTCCTGGGCGTCCGCCGCGGCGCTGCGCACCTCCGACAGGAAACGATCGTTGGGTTTGAACACCACGGGGACCCCCAGGCCCGCTGCGGCGATCTCCGCATTGATCAGGGAATCGGATTCGAAGACCCCGGCGAGAGTGCGGCCGTAAGGGTCCTCGCGCTCCTGGTCGTATTCCAGTTGGATCTTGGTGCCCTCGGGCAATCGGTCGGTGAGAAACGCGGTGGCTTCCGGACCGAGGCACTGCACTGGCTGGCCGGGATGCTTGGTCTCCGGGGTGTCGATGTTCAGCAGCCGGATCGTGGTCTTCTCCCCCGCCACGAGCGCGACGATCGTGTCGCCGTCGATGACCCGGACCACCTCGCCGACGCCGTCGTCCTTGCCGAACGCGGCATGGACCGCGTTCACGCCGATCACGAGGGCTGCCACAGTCCCCAGGACCTGCACGATCCGTCGTTTCGGGGTGCCCACCGCGCTCATCGCCTGCCACCTTTCCGGCAGACTCCTTCCGCCGCCGGCACCATCATCGGGCATAGGTCCGACGTGCGGCGGGAAAAGGACCCGGTACCGCGGACCTCACATCGGTGCGCGGCGGGGCGGGGCGGGGGCGGGGTCTTTTACACAACTCCCAGCCCCCCAGGCCAGGCAAGGGCTCGGATGCCGGCCTCTGCTTTGAAAAAAAAAAAAACACAACGCCTGCCCCTCGTCCCTCTACCTTCTCATCTATCAACCGCTCTCTTCCTCTCCCCCCCTCTT
>NZ_JALLAL010000083.1:0-5975 GCF_023062615.1 Brachybacterium sp. Marseille-Q7125
CCTCCCCCACGTTCACCGACCCCGGAGTCCGCGATGAAGACCTTCCCCATGCCAAACACGGACATCACTGCCCCGCAGGTGGTGCTGGGTCTGATGCGGATCGCCGAGAAGTCCGATGAGGAGATCCGCACCCTGGTGCGTTCAGCGCGCGACGCCGGGATCGACTTCTTCGACCATGCGGACATCTACGGCGGCGCCCTGCATCGCTGCGAGGAGCGGTTCGCGAAGGCGCTGCAGCTCACGCCGGTCGAGCGCGAGGAGGTGGTGATCCAGTCCAAGGCCGGGATCGTGCCCGACGGCCCGTACTTCGACTTCTCCACCGAGCACATCCTGCGCTCTGTCGAGGGGTCGCTGCGGGCGCTGGACACCGACTACCTGGACATTCTGCTGCTGCATCGGCCCGATGCGCTGGTGGAGCCGGAGGAGGTCGCCGCCGCCTTCGACCAGCTGCACGCCAGCGGGAAGGTGCTGCATTTCGGGGTCTCCAACCACACGCCGCGGCAGATCGAGCTGCTGCAGCGCCACCTGGATCAGCCGCTGGTGGCCAACCAGCTGCAGCTGTCCATCACGCATTCGACGATCATCTCCCAGGGCGTGGCCGCGAACATGCAGGGGCTTGAGCAGTCGGTGGTGCGCGATGGCGGCGGGATCGTGGACTACTGCCGCCTGCATGGGATCACCGTGCAGGCGTGGTCCCCGTTCCAGGCCGGTTTCTTCGACGGGGTGTTCTTCGACAAGCCCGAGCATGCGGAGCTGAACGCCGTCCTGGAGCGGCTGGCCGAGGAGAAGGGCTCCACGCCGCTGGGCATCGCAACCGCGTGGATCACGCGACATCCGGCGCAGATGCAGGTGGTGCTGGGCACCACCACACCGCAGCGCGTCACCGATGCCGCCGCGGGCGCCGATGTGGAGCTGACCCGGCCCGAGTGGTACGAGCTGTATCGGGCGGCCGGGTGGCTGGTGCCCTGACCCGTGCAGATCACCCCTCCCCCGGGGGCACGCTGCGGCAACCCTTGGCGTCGCGGCGGCGGGCCCGACAGGATGGGGTGATCCCGGGTGCCCACAGGCGCAGGGTGTCCACAGGCGCAGCGACGCGACAAGGAGGAGCGATGGCGCACCACGACGGCACGGCAGCACCCCGACGTATCGGCCTGATCGGCTGCGGGGATGTCTCCGCGGTGCATTTCGAGGCGATCCGGGACGTGGAGGGCCTGCAGATCGTGGGCGTCGCGGATGTGGATCCATCGGCGCGGGAGCGTGCCGCGCAGGCTACCGGCGTGCCGGCCTTCGCCACGACCGCGGAGCTGTTGGAGGCGGTGTCCCCGGATGCGGTGCATGTGACCACGCCGCATGCCGAGCATGTGGAGCCCGTGGTCACTGCCCTGGACGCCGGGGTGCATGTGCTCATGGAGAAGCCGCTGGCCTCGACGCTCGCGGGTGGTGAGCGTCTGGTCGCAGCGGCGCAGGCCGCGGCCCCGCGCGGCGTGAAGCTGGGGGTGTGCTTCCAGAACCGCTACAACCGGCCCAGTCAGCAGCTGCACGCTCTGCTCGCAAGCGGTGAGCTGGGCGCGGTGCGCGGAGCATGGGCGTCGGTGGTGTGGACCCGCACCGCCGACTACTACCGGGCGAAGCCCTGGCGTGGCACTTGGGCTGGTTCCGGTGGCGGACTGCTCATCAACCAGGCGATCCACACCCTCGATCTCGTCCAGTGGATGCTGGGCGGAGTGGAGAGCGTGGATGGGCACGTGGCCACCCGCCGCTTCGGCGACCTGATCGAGGTGGAGGACACCGCGGAGCTGCTGCTGACCCACCCCGGCGGGATCACCACCTCGTTCTATGCGACGCTCACGGCGCCGCAGCATCGGCCGGTGGAGATCGAGCTGGACTGCGAGAAGGCGTACGTGCTGCTGCGCGGCGGCCTGGAGGGTACCCTCACGGTGCGGTGGGCCGATGGGCGCGTGGACTCCTGGGGCGAGCGGCAGCTGACCAGCGGGGGCCGCTCCTACTGGGGCGTGTCCCATGAGCTGCTGATCCGCGACTTCTATGAGCGGCTGGAAGAGCCCGAGCCGTTCTGGATCTCCCCCGCGGAGGCGATGGTGAGCCTGCGGGTGCTCAAGGAGGCGTATGCGGCCAGCGGACTGAGCGCCCAGGCGGGATGAGGCCCCAGCTTCAGCCCCGGGGATCAGATGATCGTACGCCCCTCCTTGCGGGCGGTGCGCATGTCCTTGAGGAATCCGCGCACGATCGTGATGAGGATGCCGAGGACGATCACGGGCCAGCTCAGGACGTAGACGGTCAGCAGGGTGGTCATGGGAGTCTCCTTCCCGCGCAGGGCTTGCCGTGATGCGGCCCGGGCGCGTCGAGGTCGTTGCGGTAGGGGGAAAGATCAGCGGGGCGTGCCGGTCACAGCGTGCTCGCCGTGCGGAGCCTCCGTCGGGACTGGCTCGGTCTCCTCGTCGAAGTCGCCGGTGACCTTGCGGATCACGGAGAAGTCGAAGGTCTGGCCGGAGCGAACGCTGAGGGCGTAGCAGACCAGGAAGGAGACCGCGTAGGCCACGAGCGACGCGGACAGCGTCGTGTAGTCGCGCAGGGCGCCCATCGCAAACGGCAGGGCGACCAGGGAGGACACCGCACCGACCAGCATCGCCGGGCGCAGTCCGAAGAAGCCGAAGGCCATGATGCCGAGCACCACGCCGATGCCCACCACCGCCAGCAGCTCCACCAGCAGCGCCCACGCGCCGGTCACCGGCAACAGCTCGAAACGCACCGGCAGGAAGAAGGCGAGCGCCGCGAGCACCGAGACGGTGAAGGCGAGATTCGTGATCCGCTCCCAGTAGAAGGAGGCGATCACCGGGAACACCAGGCAGCCCCACAGGGCGCCCACGAACACCAGCAGGTCCAGGATGTTGAAGCGAGCGGTGGCGAAGAACAGCGCGAGCCCGGTCGCGGTCACCATCGTCAGGCGGCCGATCAGCAGCATGAGCTTGGGGTTCACCCGCTTGCGGCCCACGGACTGGCCGTAAACGTCGGTCATGACGATGGAGCTCAGCGCCGCGAGATCCGAGTCCGCGGTGGAGGACAGCGACCCGATGATCATCACGAATGCGATCGCCACCAGGCCCACAGGCAGGTAGGTGCCGACCATCTGCGGCATGAGGTTGTTGACATCCCCGCCCATCGGCTCGATGCCCAGGTACAGGGCCATCACGCCCAGCATGCCCACTCCGATCACGGTGGCGCCGTAGCCCACGGTCGCGGTGAGGAAGGTGGGCTTGATGAGGTCCTCGCGCACCGCGAACAGGCGCTGCGCGATGGTCTGGTTGCCGATCGCGTAGGCGAGCACCGCGGCGATGTAGGGGGCGCCCTGGTTCATGAAGGCGTCGGAGGAGAAGAAGCTCTCCTGCTGCGGGGTGACGTTCCCGGCCGCGACCCCCTCGGCGAACATCGAGGGTCCGCCGGCGAGGAAGAACACCGCCGGGATGATCACGACGGCCGCGCCGAGCATCGCCATGACCTGCGCGAAGTCGGTCAGGACGGAGGCGCGGAAGCCGGACCACAGGGTGTACAGCAGCACACCGCCGGCGATGATGAGGATGCCCGCGCCGAAGCTGAGCGGGGAGAGCATCGAGATGATCGCGCCGCCGGCGATGAAATTGGAGGTCAGGGAGATGACGGAGCCCAGCACGTTGGAGGCCGCGAGCATCAGCTGCGAGGAGCGGCCGTGCCGCGCATACATCACCTCCGCCAAGGTGTGAGCACGTGGCGCCACCTCGCGGATGCGCCGCCCGAAGGGGTAGATGAACAGGATCATCAGCGCACCCCAGAGCCCATAGTGGATCGGGCCCGAGACGCCATAGGTGTAGCCGGCCGTGACCGATGCGTACATCGAGGACGCCCAGATCCAGGTGGCGGTCATCGACGCGGCGGAGACGCCGAAGCCGATGCGGTTGCCCGCGGTCATGTAGTCGTCGGCGTTCTCCTGCTTGCGGGAGATCGCTACGGACATGAGCATCGTGCCCCCGTAGAACAGGAGCAGCAGCAGAATGATGCCGAGGATTCCGAGCTGGACGATCTCGCCGTCGGGCATGGGCGGCACAGGGTCTTCCTTCCGTCGCGGGTCAACCGATCGATGACCGGGATCCGCGAAAGCGCGCAGGGCACGACGTGGTCGGAGCAGATCACCTCTGCGGCCCGGTCGGCGCCCTGGAGCCATGGCCGCCCGGAATCAGATCAGACCGCGCGATGGCACTTCACCTGCAGCGGAACGGGGCGGCGAGGGGTGAGGGGTCCGCACCGGATTCGGGCGGTCCGACGGTCACGCACTGCGCCAGGGCCGCGCCCATCTTGGCACACTTCTCACAAGAATGCCGACAAAGGCGGGACCAAGGCCCCGATGACCCACTGTCGATGCAGGTCATCAACCCCAATTCGATCTTCGACAGCTCTTGACGAGCGCCCGCCGCCGTGTGCGGGCACCGCCCCGCTGACTGGTTCAGGCCCAGCCTTCGGTGTGGTCCTTGAGCTCCCGGTATGCCTCGAGCACCTGCGGGGCGGGGTCCGCCTGGACCGTGCGGGCGCCGCGGATTTGCCAGGCCGGGGGCTCATCGGCCCCGCTGAGCGCCCAGGCGGCCTGTCGGGCGGCGCCGAGGGCGACGTATTCCCCGTCGGGCGCGATCGTCACCTCGCGGCCGAAGATTGCCGGGGCCAGGTCCTGGACAGCACGGGATTTCGCGCCGCCGCCGATCAGGGTGATGCGCCGAGCAGGCGTGCCAGTGCGGTCCTCGAGGGCGGCGATCCCATCGGCCAGAGAGCACAGCAGGCCCTCCACGTAGGCGCGGGCCACATCCTCCCTGGTCGTGGAGGCGCTCATGCCGGTGAGGGTGGCGCGGGCGCTGGGGCGGTTGGGGGTGCGCTCGCCGTCGAAGTACGGCAGCAGCGTCACGCCGCGGGCGCCGGGCTCGGAAGCGAGCGCCAGCTGCGAGAGCTCCTCGTGGGAGACACCCAGCAGGGAGCGGGCCGCCTCGAGGATGCGCGATGCGTTGATGGTGGTGGTCATGGGCAGGAAACGACCGGTCGCGTCGGCGAATCCGGTGACGGTGCCGGTGACGTCCCCGGGACGGGAGTCCGAGACCATGGCGCACACGCCGGAGGTGCCGATGGAGACGGACACATCCCCGGGGCCGAGCGAGAGACCGAGCGCGGCGCCCATGTTGTCACCGGTGCCGGCGGCGATCGCGGCACCGTCGGGGCTGGTGGCGGTGGGTGCGGTGCGGGCCATGATCTCCTGCGGCCGGGTGGGCAGGCGCGGCAGGTCGATGGGGTGGCCGATGGCCGCGGCGGCGAGCTCGGGCACCCAGGCTTCCTCGCGCGTGGAGTAGTAGCCGGTGCCGGAGGCGTCACCGCGGTCGGTGAACGGTTCGGTGCCGGAGGCGGCGAGGTGGAGGGAGACGTAGTCGTGCGGCAGGAGGACCCGGGTGGCCCGACGGGCGTTCTCCGGCTCGTGCTCGAGCACCCAGCGCAGCTTCGCGGAGGTGAAGGAGGCGACCAGCAGGCTGCCCAGCTGGTCCACGCACGCCTCGGTGCCTCCGAGCTCGTCGATCAGGGCCTCGGCCTGCGGGGCTGAGCGGGTGTCGTTCCACAGCAGCGCCGGTCGCACCGGCTCGCCGGACTCGTCCAGCAGAACCATGCCGTGCTGCTGACCGCCGACGGCCACGGCCTCGGCACGGTCGAGCAGCGGGCCGACAGCCTCGTCGACGGCGTCGAGCCAGGCTCGCGGATCCACCTCCGTGCCGTCGGGGTGGGCGGCGCGGCGCTGCTCGATGACCTCCCCGGTGGCGGCGTCCACCAGCAGCGCCTTGGTGGCCTGGGTCGAGGAGTCGATGCCGAGGACGAGGGTCATGAGGTGGGCCTTTCGGGGTGGTCGTGCGGGGCGAGGTTGGAGCTGAAGGGCTAGGGCTAGTAGGGCGGGCTGGGGC
>NZ_JALLAL010000084.1:0-5688 GCF_023062615.1 Brachybacterium sp. Marseille-Q7125
TCAACGGCGCCTACTTCCGCGTCCACCACTTCGCGCAGCAGTCCGCCGCACCCATGCCGCTGCTCTCCGCGATCGCCGCCCGCACCGAGCGGATCGAAGTGGGCACGGGCGTGATCGACATGCGCTAGCCGATCAGGTGCGCGAACATCGGCGAAAGGCCGACGACCGGCACCGCGATCACCAGCATGATCCAGAACATCCGACGGAACTGCGCGACGTGATCGCCGTGCCCGTGGTGCCCGGCGTACGCGTCGTGACCGGCGTGCATGTCGTGGCCGTCGTGCTGGTGCGTGCCCCGATCGCCGCCTCCGACGCCGAGGGCGACGTGGGGTCCTGCCGCCCGTGCCCCTCGTGCTGTGTGCTCATGGCTTGCCCCTATACCCCTAGGGGGTATAAACCAGCGGCGAGGGCCCGTCGTCACCCACCGCTCCCGACCGAACACCGGCCGTCCGCCTCCGAGCCGGGGAGTCGTCGAAGGAATCCACGTACATCACGCACCTGAAGCACATGACGTCCACGGAAGTCGCCACGAGAACCCGCGCCCCCACCTCCCATTCATCGCCATTCATCGATATGATCCCCGTATGGCGATGCCGATGGAATCCTCTCCCCCTCTCTTCGACGTGGACGAGTCCCAGGCCGCGCTCTTCCACGCGCTGGCCGAGCCGACTCGGCTCACGCTGCTCCAGCACCTCTCCACCGGCGAGCACCGGGTACGGGATCTCGTCGACCACCTGCACCTGGCCCAGTCCACGGTCAGCAAGCACCTCGCCTGCCTGCGGGACTGCGGACTGATCCGCTCCCGCAGCGAGGGCCGCGCCTCCTGGTTCTCCCTGTCGGACCCGGAGCAGCTGCGCTCCCTGCTCGCCATGGCCGCGACGATGCTCTCCGGCGCGGGCGCGGCGCCGACGATCCACGAGCACCTGCACGACCCGCGCGTCGGCGGCGGCCCGGCCGACGAGGAGAGCCCGCGATGACCGCCTCGCACACCCACGGCCACAGCCATGCCTCCCCGACGACCGGCCGCACCCGCCTCGCGATCGCCTTCGGGCTGACGGCGCTGATCGTCCTCGCGCAGGCGGTCGGCAGCGTGGTCACGGGCTCCCTCGCCCTGCTCACCGACACCGCGCATGCGCTCGTGGACGCCTCCGGGCTGCTGGTCGCCCTGATCGCGGCGACGATGCTGCTGCGCCCCGCGAGCCCCACCCGCACCTGGGGCTTCGCCCGGATCGAGGTGCTCGCGGCGCTGGCCCAGGCGACGCTGCTGATCGTCGTCGGCACCTACACCGCGATCGAGGGGCTGCGCCGCCTCGCCTCCCCGCCCGAGATCGCCTCGACGGAGCTGCTCGTCTTCGGCGCGGTCGGGCTCGCGGTGAACCTGGTGGCGATCCTCGTGCTCGCCGGCGGCAGGGACACCAGCCTGAACATGAAGGCCGCCTTCCTCGAGGTCGCCAACGACGCGCTCGGCTCCCTCGGCGTGATCGTCGCGGCGCTGGTCATCCGGTACACCGGCTTCCAGCAGGCCGACGCGCTCGCGGGCCTGTTCATCGCGGCGCTGATCGTGCCGCGCGCGATGCGGATCCTGCGCGACACCCTGCGGATCCTCATGGAGTACGCCCCCGAGGGCGTGGACCTCGACGAGGTGCGCGAGCACCTGCTGGCTCTCGAGCACGTCCAGGACGTCCACGACCTGCACGCCTCCAACGTCGGCAGCAGCCTGCCGATCCTCTCCGCGCACGTGGTGGTGGCCGAGGAGTGCTTCGGCTCGTCACACGCGATGGAGATCCTCGAGGAGGTCCGCGAGTGCGTGCGCACACACTTCCCCGTCGCCTTCGAGCACGCGACCATCCAGATGGAGAGCCCCGACGTGCACGCGCGTGAAAAGGCCCGAACGTTGCACGTCTGAGCGCGGCGCCGCCGAGGAACACGGCCTGTTCACCTCACAGAACAGACGCCGCGGACCCTCCCCCTGCTTCCGCCGTCCCCAGCTGCTCCTCCGCCGTCGGCCTGCGCGTCGCGGTGGCGGGGCTGAGCACCGCCGCGAGGAGCGCGACCGCGAGGGGAAGCCGAGGGAGGCGCCGAGGCCCCAGAGCGCGACGGCGACGACGGCCACGACCTGACTGTCCACGTAGGCGATGAGCGCGAGGCCGGTCGCGGCGAACAGGGCGCTGACCAGGAGCACGCGGGAGCGGCCGACGCGCTCCACGATCGGCCCGCCGGAGAAGCGGCCGATCGTCCTCGAGGCCGCGAACAGCGCGAACACGAGTGAGCCCATCGTCGCGTCGAAGCCGTGCCCGTCGACCATGATCAGCGGCAGCCAGTCGTTGGCGGTGCCCTCGGCGAGCGCCATGGCGAGCACGACCCCGCCGATGCACACCAGCCGCAGGTACCTCCAGATCGCGGGCCGCGGCGTCGCCGCCCATGCCGCCGCCGAACAGCGCGAGGCCGAAGGCGGTGAGGAGCGGCTGTCCCATCGAGGCGCCGAGCGCGATCGTGGGCAGTGCGACGACCACCAACGTCGAACCCGCGAGGACCACGGGACGGGTGCCGAGCCGCATCACGAGCGGTCCGGAGGAGAGAATCCCCAGCATCGACCCGATCGAGAGGCCGAAGAGCACCAGCCCCATCTGCGCAGTGGAGGCATCCCGCAGGTCCCGCACCGCGGGCGTGCGGGTGACCCACGCGGACATGCTCAGGCCCGGCAGCAGGAACAGGGCGTACAGCGCGAATCGGCGTCGGCGCAGGGAGATTGGGAGCGAGGAGGTCACCCGGACGAGCGTACGCAGGGGGCGACCGCAGGTCATGGGCTGTCCGTCGCATCGCCCCTGGCGGCTGTCGGCCCCCGGGCCTACGCTCTCCCCGAGGGCCCGGCAACTAGCCGGCGCCGACGCCGAGGAGGACGTCCGCCATGCCTGCTGCACTGCACCCCTACCTCAACTTCGACGGCAACGCCCGCGAGGCGTTCGAGTTCTACGGCGAGGCCCTCGGGGCCACGCCGCAGTTCGCCACCTTCGGGGAGTTCCAGGCGGTCCCCGAGGGCGACCTCCGCGCCCTGCTCGAGGCCGAACGCACCCGCACTCACGAGCGGATCGAGGCGCTCCGCCGCGACCACGCCGCGATCCTCGACGGGATGGCGCTGACCTCGACCGACGACGAGCACGACCCCGAGGGGCAGACCACCGCCGTGGACCGCTCCCGCACCGAGGCCCTGCTGGCCGGTGACGAGCAGCACCTCGTCGATCTCGACGCCGCCGAGCAGCGGCTCGAGGACGGCAGCTACGGCATCTGCGAGGTGTGCGGGCGGCCGATCCCGCGCGCCCGCCTCGAGGTCCGGCCGACGGCGAGGACCTGCGTGGATCACGCCTCCTGACCGTAGGCTTCCCGTCATGACCGCTGCGACCGCCTCCTCGCCCGACGGCACGATCGTCGTCGTCGGCTCCGTGAACGTCGACCTCCTCGCGCAGGTGCAGCGCCACCCCCGGCCCGGAGAGACGCTGCACGGCACGGGCGGGCAGATGCTCCCCGGCGGCAAGGGAGCGAACCAGGCGGTCGCCGCCGCGCGCCTCGGCGCCCGGGTCGCGATGGTGGGTGCCGTCGGCTCCGACGTCCAGGCCGAGGTGGCGCTGTCCGCGCTGCGCGAGGCCGGCGTCGACCTCGGCCATGTCGCGGAGATCGAGGGGCCGACGGGACTGGCGATCGTGACGGTCGCGGAGGACGGCGAGAACTCGATCGTCGTCATCGCGGGCGCGAACGACGCCATGGACGCCGCCCGAGTGCGGGCCGCGGGCGAGGTCATCTCCGCAGCGCGCATCGTCGTATGCCAGGGGGAGATCCCGCGGGACGGTATCGAGGTGCTGCCCGCCCTGGTCAGGGGCCGGTTCCTCCACAACCCCGCACCGGTGATGGAGCTGGATCCGGCAGTGCTGCGCGCCTCGGACCCGCTGGTCGTGAACCAGCACGAGGCCTGAGGCGACGCCCTCACGGCGGACGCCACGGAGCCGGAGCGGACGCGGGAGTATCCTGCGGCGGGGCGTGAGCCCGCGAGGTCGCGCCCCTGCGCCGAGCGGACCCGCCCGGCGGACCCCACCACGAAGGACCGCCCCCATGACTACTCCCCGCGTCACCGTCCAGCAGGCCTGGGACGCCCTCGCCGAGGGGAACGAGAGGTTCATGGCCGGGGAGCTGCGCCACCCGCAGCAGAACGCGGCCCGTCGCTCCGAGCTGATCGGGGCGCAGGCGCCGAACGCGGCGTTCCTGGGCTGCTCCGACTCACGCGTCGCGGCGGAGATCCTCTTCGACTGCGGCCTGGGCGATCTCTTCGTGGTGCGCAACATTGGCCAGATCGCGAACGAGAACACGGTCGCGACCATGGAGTTCGCGGTCGCGGAGCTCGGCGTCGCCGTCATCGTGGTGCTCGCCCACGGCTCCTGCGGCGCAGTGAAGGCCGCGATCGACCAGACCACCGCGAACCCCAGCGAGGTCACCCCCGCGATCCGCAAGGAGCTCGAGGAGATCCGCCCGGCCGTACAGCAGGAGTGGTTCGCGACCCAGCAGGTCAGCCCCTACGTCGAGCCGACGCTGATCGACGTGGACGCCGTGGGCCGTCGCCACCTCAACGAGACGGTCAACGCCCTCATGCGCCAGTCCACCGTCATCTCCGACGCGGTCGCCGAGGGCAGGCTCGGGATCGTCGGCTGCCAGTACCAGCTCGAGGAGGGCCGGGTCTCCCCGATCTCCTGGGTCGGTCAGCTCGACGTCGCGCGCTGAGCAGAGCGTTCAGCCGCCGAGCAGCCCCTCGAGGCGCTGCGCCGCCCGGGCGAGCGCCTCGGACTGTCCCGTGACCTGCTCGGTGTCCATGCCCTGGAAGCTCATCAGGCGGCCCTCCCCGCGGCGTGGGCGGTGACGTGATCTATCGCGCCGATCACCTTCGCGCACAGCGCGTCCGCGAGGGAGCCCGGCGCGGCTTCGCGCACCTCGGCGCCGTCCTCACCGGGGACCAGCAGGGCGAGCTGCTCGCCGTGCTGCCCGAGCGCGTACCAGGAGCCACCGCCGACGGTGGTCTCCTCCGGGGCCGGGGAGGAGACGACGACCATCTGCACCTGCGCGATCGACGGTGCGTCGGCGAGGTGCTCGGGGGCGGGGGCGGGCTCCGCGTCGGTGAAGGCGGGGCGCTGCGGCACGAGGACCCGCACGAGCGCACCGAGGTGCTCGATGGCCGCCAGGCCCAGTAGGGCGTGTTGCTAAACCCATTGGAGTGTTGCGGCGAGGCAGACGGCGGAGTGATTGTTCCGGGCGGTCTTGTCGGAGCGCATCGCGATGCCGCGCCATTGCTTGATTTTGTTGAAACGGCCGATCGCGTGATCAGGAGGCTCGGCCCCGAACTCCTTGTCGTTCGACCTGGCCCTTTGTGTCCCGCTTGAGGGTCGCGCCGTGCTGATGCACGCGCACGATCGTCGAGTCGATCGAGGCCATCCAGTCGAGCTCGCCGCGCTGATGCGTCAGCGACTGGACCTTCGCGAGCACCCGCGCCCACACGCCCTGCTCCGACACTATTCATCAACTTTTCAACCACCCGGGCTAGGCTTGTCTCATGCGAGCCTTCGGATTCCTCAGCTTCGGTCACTACGGCGGCCGCCCCGAGCAGGGCGGCCTGACCGCCCGCCAGATGCTCCACGACGCGATGGACAT
>NZ_JALLAL010000085.1:0-5258 GCF_023062615.1 Brachybacterium sp. Marseille-Q7125
ATCGAAGGATCGGTAACCACGAACTGGAAGGCCGCCCTCGGCCAACTCGCCCTCGTCTACCCCGAACGAATCGAACCCTACCTGTAACCCGCATCACACCCCTTACACACAGGGATTGACAAGCCCGGAGTTGCTGCGGCAGATCGACCCGATCTGCGCAGTCCCCGGCTGCAGCACCATCGTCACCACCAGCGGCGAAACGGACCACATCGAAGAATTCGACCACCAGCATCCAGACCGGGGTGGCCCCACCAGCCCGGAGAACCTCCACCGGCTCTGCTACAGCCATCACCGGCTGAAAACCCTCGGGCTCATCGACCCGATCCGCGACCCCAACACCGGGGTGACCACCTGGACTGCCCGAACCCGCGGACGCAGCCGCCCCTTGACCGAAACCGCACGCAACACCGACCTCGTCACCCGCGAGCTCGGCGACCACCTGCGGGTTATCTGGAACTCCTACCTCGAACGCAAGGAAGACGCCCACCGCCGAGCACGAGGCGAGGCGGTAGACGAAGAGAGCGAGCCAGCCGCAGACCCACCCAGCCCTGCCGCCCCGCTCTACGACCCCGAGCACCCGCCGTACTGAGAGCACCGCTCCGCACTGACGGCACTGCGCCTGAACTGCGTGGCTCGCGGCCGCGAGCCCGCCTGTCCCCAACCCCAACCACGAACGGCACTCAGACGACCGGCCGCCTGCAATATGCACGCAGCCGGTCAGCTGAGTACCGTCCATGGAAACTCCGCGCCCTGCCCCGCCGCGGCGCGCACCCAGCCTCAGCACACCCCGGCCCGGGAAGGCCCCGGAACACGCCCGGAACACATCCCAGGAACAATGGCCTCCATGCAGAGCATCCTCACCGGCCCCGGTCACCAGTACGCCCACTTCCTCACCCCTGAGCTGATCGCCTGGCCCGCCCATACGGACAGCGACCCCGCCCGGAGCCCCGCCGAGCGGGTCGACCCCGCCGAGCGGCTCGAGCACTTCGAGCTCTGGCACTCCCCCACCGGCGGCCTCGCCCACGATGACGCAGGACGCGTCCACGGCGGCGAGCTCCTCGCTCCGCTGACCCCGCGCTCCACGCCACTCACCAGCGAGGAGATCCCCGACCGTCGGCACCTCGCCGCCCACCGCGCCCTCACCCTGCCACCCCTGGACCGCGACACCCTCACGGCCGCGCTCACCGGGCAGCTCGCCGTCATCCGTCGCTCCGGCGAGCGCCTACTCGAGACCAGCGGCCTGCAGATCCCCGGAGTCCTCGACGCTCTCTACGCCGCAGACACCGCCGCCACAGACACCGCCGCCACCACAGGCGCCGCACACGCCACGCTCGGCCCCCGCCGACTCCCGGACGGCACCTGGGAGGTCTCCGTATGGGCGCCGACAGCGAAGACCGTCACCCTCCTCCTCGAGGACGCACCCCAGCCGATGCGCCGCGAGAAGTCCACCGGGATCTGGCGCACCACAGGCCCTGCCACCTGGACCGATGCCCGCTACCTGTTCGACGTCGAGGTGTACGTCCCCGCCGAGGGTCGCGTCGTGACGAACCGGGTCACGGACCCGTACAGCGTCAGCCTCACCGTCGACTCCGAGCACTCCGTCCTCGTGGACCTCGAGGATCCCCGCTGGGCGCCCGCGATCTGGGCGGACACTCCCGCGCCGCGCTGCGAGCGCCCCGCCCAGCAGACCATCTACGAGCTGCACGTGCGGGACTTCTCCGGCGGAGACGACGCCCTCCCGTCGGGCTTCCGCGGTACCTACGCCGCCTTCGCCCACCCCGACTCCCGCGGCGCCGCGCACCTGCGCGATCTCGCCCAGGCGGGCCTGACCACCGTGCACCTGCTGCCCACCTACGACATCGCGACCATCCCCGAGCGGCGCAGCGAGCAGGTGATCCCCGCGATCCCGGACGCCGGGCCCGCCTCGACCCAGCAGCAAGCGGCGGTTCTCGCGGTGAAGGACCGCGACCCCTACAACTGGGGCTATGACCCCTTCCACTACCTCGCGCCGGAAGGGTCCTACGCCCGCGAGGGGCACCAGGACGGCGGGGCGCGCATCGCCGAGTTCCGCACCATGGTGGGGGCGCTGCACGCGATGGGTCTGCAGGTGGTGCTCGACGTCGTGTTCAACCACACTGCCTACGACGGGCAGCACCCCCGCTCTGTGCTGGACCGGATCGTGCCCGGCTACTACCACCGCCTGGACCTGGACGGCACCGTGGAGTCCTCCACCTGCACGTCGAACACCGCGAGCGAGCACGCGATGATGCACCGGCTGCTCGTGGACGGCGTGACGCTGTGGGCCAGGGCGCATCGGGTCGACGGGTTCCGCTTCGACCTCATGGGGCATCACCGCCGCGCAGACCTCGAGGCGGTGCGCGAGGCGCTCGCGGGCACCGGGGCGTACGTCTACGGCGAGGGCTGGGACTTCGGGGAGGTCCAGGGCGGTGCCCGCTTCCATCAGGCGATCCAGGGGAACCTGGATGGCACCTCGATCGGGTCGTTCAACGACCGGATCCGCGATGCCGTGCACGGCGGCAGCCTCATGGATCCCGACGTCCGCATGCATCGTGGCTTCGCGACGGGACTGTTCCACACCCCGAACCCCGCTGACCCGCGGACGACGGAGGAGCAGCGTGCAGCCCTCCTGCATGCCACGGACCTGATCCGCCTCTCCCTGGCCGGGAACCTCAAGGGCTACCGGCTGCTGACCTCCACGGGGCAGGTGCTGCGCGGCGAGGAGCTGCTGTACGGCACGGCGCCCGCCGCCTTCGGTTCCCGCCCCGAGGAGACGGTGAACTACGTGGACGCCCACGACAATGAGACCCTGTTCGACACCTTCGTCGGCAAGCTCGCGCAGGACACCCCGATAGCCGAGCGGATCCGCCGCAACACCCTCGCGCTCGCCACCGTGGCGCTCGGCCAGTCCCCCGCCTTCTGGGCGGCCGGCACCGATCTGCTGCGCTCGAAATCCCTGGACACCGACAGCTACGACTCCGGGGACCGGGTGAACCTCATCGACTGGACGATGCAGGACAACGGCTTCGGCCGCGGACTGCCCTCAGCCGAGCGCAATGAGCATCTGTGGGAGCGTCAGGCCCCGATGCTTGAGAACCCCTCCTCCCGCCCCACCCCGGAGCACATCGCCCACGCCGCGGCGATGGCCCGTGACCTGCTGCGGCTACGGCATTCGAGCGAGCTGTTCACTCTCGGGGACGCGGAGCTGATCCGGCAGAAGGTCACCTTCCCCGGTGCCGGTCCCGAGGCAACGCCCGGGCTGCTCGTGATGCGGGTCGACGACACCGTCGGAGAGGATACCGATCCTGCCCTGGACGGTCTGGTCACGGTGTTCAACGCCTCCGATGAGCCGATCACCGAGCAGATCGAGGGCATGGCAGGCCTCGAGTACACCCTCCACCCGGTGCAGGCCGAGGGCGCGGACCCCGTGGTCAAGGAGTCGACGTGGGATACCGCGAGCGGCACCGTGACGATCCCCGCGCACACCGTGGCGGTGTTCATCGCGAAGCAGGCGCAGGACACCGGGCCCGGCGAGCCGGAGGACCCGGAGCAGCCGGGACAGCCGGAGCAGCCTGGGGATCCGGCACCCAGCGACCCTGCGCCCAGCGACCCTGCCCCATCGGGCCCCACGGATCCCACGGAGCCTGCGCCCGACAGCTCTGCGCAGGGGCCGCTCGCCCGCACCGGCATCGAGGCCTGGGCCCTCGCCCTCGCGGCAGCGATCCTGCTGCTCGGCGGCGCCACGGTCACGGCGGGGCGTCGGCGCTGACCCTGGGCCTCGCCGTGCTCACTTTGCGCGCGGCGTGACCTCCGGTGCGTCCTCGCGGTCGGTGACCTCTGTGCCGGTCACGCGGCCGAGCTGCGCCATGAGGTGGTAGATGACCAGCGCCGCGAGGGTGCCCAGAGCGATGCCGGTCAGCTGGATGCCCTCGACGGTCCAGGTGACGTTCGCGATGCCGACCACAAGCGCGACACCTGCGGTGAACTGGTTCTTGGGCCGGGCGAAGTCCACGCGGCCGTCCACCCACATGCGCACGCCCACGATGCCGATCAGGCCGTACAGCACGAACGTCACGCCACCCAGCACACCCGGCGGGATGGTGAAGATCGCGGCACCGACCTTCGGGGACATCGACAGCAGAATCGCGGTCACCCCGGCCACCCAGTACGCGGCGGTGGAGTACACGCGGGTGGCGCTCATGACGCCGATGTTCTCGCCGTAGGTGGTGGTAGGTGAACCGCCGAAACCGGCCGAGAGCATGGTCGCGAAGCCGTCGGAGGCGAGGGTGCGGCCCACCATGTGATCGAGGTTCCGGCCGGTCATGAGGCCCACGCTCGTGACGTGGCCGACGTTCTCCGCCAGCAGCACCAGCACGACCGGCAGGAACATCGGCAGCAGGCCGAGGTTGAACTCCGGGTGGTGGAACTCGGGCAGACCGAGCCAGGCCGCCTCCTGCACGGGCGTGAAGTCCACTTCGCCGCGCAGCACCGCCACGCCGTAGCCCACGAGCACTCCCAGCAGCACCGAGACGCGCCCCAGCAGCCCCTTGAACAGGGCGGTGCACAGCACCACGGCGAACAGGGTGATGGTGGCGGTGACCGCGGACTCCTGGAAGTTCGCGTACGCCGTGGGGGCGAGGTTGAAGCCGATGAGAGCCACGATCGAGCCCATCACCACCGGGGGCATGAGCTTGCCGATCCAGGCGGTGCCGACCTTCTGCACGAGCAGGCCCAGGGCCGCCAGCAGCGCACCGGTGACCATCACGCCGCCGAGCGCCGCGCCCATCGAATCGGCCTGCGTCGAGGCGGTGATCGGGGCGATGAAGGCGAAGGAGCTGCCCAGGTAGCTGGGGACCCGGTTGCGGGTGATGAGCAGGAACAGCAGGGTGCCCAGGCCCGAGAACAGCAGCGTGGTCGAGGGCGGGAAACCGGTCAGCAGCGGCACCAGGAACGTGGCGCCGAACATTGCGACCACGTGCTGCATGCCGATGCCGAGGGTGATCGGCCAGGCCAGCCGCTCCTCGGGCAGAACGATCTCGTCAGCGGCGATGGTGCGACCGTCGCCGTGCAGCGTCCAGCGGAACATGGCACTCCAAGGGGGTGAGCAGGGATGGGGCGGGGGCGGGGATGCCCGGGATCCGGCGGTGGGGGAGAACTTCCGCCCGGTGGCCTCCTCACGCCCCTCGGGCCTCCGGTTCTGCTAGGGGCTTCGCCCGGCGCTGCCGGTCCGGGAACCAGGC
>NZ_JALLAL010000086.1:0-5200 GCF_023062615.1 Brachybacterium sp. Marseille-Q7125
GAGGCCGTCTTCACCTTCCTGAGAAACACCACCCGATTAGTGTGCCACCCCGGACCACCCACACACCCCTCACCAGCACAAACACGCCTCCCAACCCCGAAATCCGCCACCACCTGTGCAAGTCAGGTCAGATCTACCTCGCCGGGGAGGCGAAGGGATGACCTCCACTGCAGTGATGTCGGGTCAGAAGCTGCCCTTCGGTCAGATGCTCGCGGCCGTGCTGGCCTCAGGGGTGCAGGCCGTGCGCGGTCAGTTTGTGTTCCGCACCGCCACCTGGGCCGGTGTGCTCGGCGCGTCCCTGCAGGTGGTACTGGTCTTCCTGGTGTGGAGCGCCGTGTATGGGGCGCGCAGTGAGGTGTCGGGGATCCAGCAGCATGATGCGATCACCTATGCGGTGCTCGGTGCACTGGTCGCGATCCTCTTCCAGCCCTTCGTGTACGACACGATGTACGGGCGGCTGCGAACCGGGGCGATCGCCTTCGACGTGATGCGACCAATCTCCGCGGTCCCGATGACCCTTGCCCAGCAGGCCGGTGCCGCCGCCGCGCAGCTTCCCGCCGCCGGGCTCGGGCTCGTGATCGGCCTGCTCCTCGGGGCGATCCAGCCTCCCGGCACCGCGATCTCGGCGATCGCGTTCACGGTATCCATCGTGCTGGGCTTCGCGATCGCTCAGCTGCTGAACTTCGTCGTCGGGCTGGCCGGTTTCTGGACCCTGGAGGTCTCCGGCGCGTTCCACGTCTATGGCATGTTCGCTCAGTTCAGCTCCGGGGCGCTCATCCCGCTGTGGTTCATGCCGGGATGGCTCACTGATGTGCTCACCGCGCTGCCGTTCTCCTCTCAGGTGTTTGTGCCGCTCAGCATCTACATCGACCAGAGCCCGGGCAAGCACACCTTGACCGCGATCGGCAGCCAGCTCATCTGGGTGCTCGTCCTCATCGTCCTTGCAGCGATGGTGTGGAAGCGGGCGATCCGCAGGATGGTGATCTTCGGTGGCTGATGCCGCAACGACGTCCCGGACCGGGACCCTCGCCCGCCCCGTGCCGCCGTGGCGCACGTATCTGGTGCTGCTGCAGAGCACCTGGCGATCCATGCGGGTGTACCGGGTCAACCTGTTCATGCTCATCCTTGCCAGCTTCGCCATCCAGGGAACCCAGCTCGCCTTCATCGGCGTGCTGCTCGGTACCTTCGGCGCGATCGCCGACTGGACCGTCGGAGAGGTGGCCTTCCTCTACGGACTGCGGCTGACCGCCCACGGCGTGTGCACCATCAATTTCGGGCAGCACGCCTTGAGCGCCTATGCCGTGCGCAACGGCGACTGGGATCGGTTCCTGCTGCGTCCTGCGGGCCCGCTCATGCAGATGCTCACCCGCTACTTCAACCCCGGCACGATCGGTGACCTGGTTCTGGGCCTGGTGATCCTGACGACAGCGGCGAGCATGGTCGAGGCCGCCTGGACGCCCGGGAAGATCCTCTTCCTCATCATCGCGGCCCTCGGCGGCGGCCTGGTGGAAGCCGGCCTTCAGATCGCCCTCTCCGGCCTGGATTTCAGGTGGGGGCCGGTCACCCAGATCAAGTTCACCATCGATCGCGTGCTCACGGATTACGGCGCCTACCCCATGGCGATCTTCGGCACCGCAGGCACCTGGCTGCTCACCTTTCTCATCCCGCTGGCCTTCATGGCCTACCTCCCCGCCACGATCATCCTGGACCATACAGAGGACCTCGTCGTGCCCCTGTGGCTCGCACAGCTCTCCCCGCTGGCCGGGCCCGTGATCCTCGCAGCGGGGATCACGTTCTTCCGCTTCATGTCCCGCTACTACTCCAGCCCCGGCCACTGAGGAACTGGCGATCTGGTCGCGGTAGTTCTTCTGCTGGGCCTTGCGCAGGTGACGGTAGATCGTGGTGTGGTGCGGAGCGTTCACCCCAAGGCTCTCCAGTACCCGGGGAACATCGAGCTTGCTCGTGGGCTCCACCAGACGAGCCAGCACCACCTGCTCGAACACCTCATCGCCCACGGCCGCGAACCCGAGGCGGGAATACGCCGCCCGCAGTACCTGCCACAGCACGTCACTACGCGTGCCCACAACCCGCACCCCACCCCTGCTGGGCGAGGGAGGGGCTACGGCAGGTCGCGCTTCTCGCGCCGTAGCCCCCGCCGAGGGAAGCGGCAGCTCCTGCTGCCCTTTCCGGGAGGCCGCTGCGACCGTGTCCGCGGGCGTCTCCAGATCCAGATCCAGAGCCTGCTGAGCGCCCTGGACGACCTCCCGGCCTCGCTGGACCAACAGGGCGACCTCTACCGGAGTATGCGCTGACCCGAGGTGCTTGATGATCTCCAGCTGGCCCTGCCGCTTCTGGACAACCTGGACCGCAGTAGCCCCCGACCCGGTCCTCACCTTCCGCACAAACACCGAATTAGTATCCCAAAACCACCCCACCACAGGCCGAACCTACAGGTCACAGCACTGCGCCACGCCAACGCGACACCCCATGCATCAAGTCAGGTCGCTCGCTTCATAACTTGTTACCGAGAGTCCTTCGAGGGCGACGGCGATGGAAGTCCTGCCGTAGCTCGTCCCAAACTCAAAGAAGCGTTGAAACCGACCGGCAGCCCAGGTGGCGAAGGCAAGAGATTCATCATCGAAAAGTTCTCGTTGCTCGGCATCGAGCTGAATGAGGCCCTCCCCATAGCAGCGTGCGTTGAGGGTGTTCATCCTGCCTCCAGGATGTATATGGAGGTGTCTGGCGTCTCTGATGTCGGGAGTTCGGCATAGCGCACTATCCGCCAGCCATACGATTCGAAGAGTTCCATCCAACCCGTCTTGTCCGATACGTTCATACGGAGCAGTTGTTTAGGGCGTGTACTCACGGTGTATAGCCGTAGCTCCGGCGGTCGACCACGGTCTAGATCGGCATCGTCTGCGTGCAGGGATGGGTGGCGCGCGGATATTATCAAGCTCGCATGTGGTGCGGCTAAGCGTCTCGCTTCCCCCAAAACTCGCGATGCATTGCCAAACTGTAGAGCGCCATATATTGATACAAATAGATCGAAGTGATGGCCGTCCAGGAGGCTTGATGCAACCTCGGCTCGCCCATGGACAAAGGAAGCTCGGGGGAGCAGCGTTCGATTCCGCTCGATGGTGGCTAAATTTGCATCTAGGCCCGTATATGAGCCCCCGTGACGTAACACCTTGGGCGCCTGGGTCATGTATCCGCAGCCAAGCTCTAATACCGATCGATGTTCCAGAGGGGCATAATTGTGAAGGGATGCTCCCACCTCAGGCTGCATTCCCGCGCCAACGAGTCCTTCAGGCATCCAGTGATCTTTCATTCATCCATGCAAGGAGGGACTTAATGCCAGTGTTGGCATCCAGTGCTGTGGACGTGTCAACGGAATAGTCCGGAGGTTCTGTAGTGTTGATGTCCTCTAACTGCCGAAGTGACCACTCAGGGTCGCCCCATCCGCGCTTCTCGATTCTGCGCTTGACATTCTCTGGTGGCGCGTACACGTTTACAAAGCGAGCATTATATGCTCTCAACGTTGCGGCGCAACGGCGAAATAAATCGTCTTCTGGGTAGGGCAGGATGCCGTCGATAATTGAGTTGTATCCAGAGCGTGGCCAAACAAGAAGACTATTCAGCAATGCGTCTAGGTAGTCTGACTGGTCAAAGGCTGCGGCGCCTGGTGGATTTACTATCTCTGGGGCGGAACGGTCGGCCTCGAGGTGTACCCAACTGGTTCGGGCCTGGGAGAGTAAGTGCCGCGCTAGTGTAGACTTGCCGACTCCGGATGCGCCACTCAAAACAAGAATCTTCGCTGACATGATTATCTCCAGAAGTATGGTCGGAGCCCCGCAGGATTCCGACCAGATTTCGACTCGGCTATCAGTACCTGCGGAGGGTGTCCATCCACTCGTTCTTGAAGGATTCGAGCTCCCTCATGAAAGCGTCGATGTCGGCACCGTACGGAACGATGGCGCCGCCAGCCATACACGGAGCGCTCTGGCAACCGTGGACCAGGCGCCCTCCCAATGCTGCGTGCGCCCGGACGCTTAGGACCCGTCGCTCCTCATTGTAGAAGGATCCGTGGTGCAGGTCGCCGACAAATTCGGCCTCACCATGAGTTAGTCCGAAGACCTTCTCGCAAAGGACTGGGAAGAACCAAGCTGGCCCGACGTTGCAGGGGTGACCAAACTCATCGACGCGGTTTAACGCCATGAGCGTAGCCATCTCACGAAGCAGTTTGAGGTGATGGGTCGTGACCCCAGTTGCCTCAAGCTCTGGATCCTGGCTTACCCACCGATCGTTGAAGACAGCTGAGTAGACGTGACTCGCTGTTGCAACCACACGTGCGGCGTCGTCGGTTTCCTCCCCGTGTTCGTTGACGTAGTCAAGAACGATCTGCTCGAGAGTGCGCCGGGTCGTCTCAGGCGTAGGCAGAATGTCCCGTTCGACGCTATCCCACGGAATGATGACCCAACTCGGATTCTCGTAGCGAAAGAAGTGCTGGTCCGGGGCGATGGTGATGTGCCGTCCCTCTACCTAGACCCCAGGCACCTTGTTCCAACCTGGTGACCAATCTTCGAGAGAATCCGCAGAAATTCTCGTTGTTGTCTGGATTGGCGAAGTCACACAGTCTCCTTCGAAATGGTGTACTTGGTGCCCATACCGGACACGTGCCACGTATCGAAATGTGGCACCGATCACGGTACGGGACGATGGTTCCGCTGTCCAGGGGTGTGCAAGGCGGGAAGCGGTTCCCTGGGTGTTTTCCTGTACTCACCACAGTGGCAGCTAGTCTCGGTCTACCTCGAGCATGCCACGCGCGACGATACCGTCGAGGGACTGCTGCACGATCAGATGACAGTCGGGGTGTTAGGCCGCGAGTGTCACGGCGGGGTTCATGATGGTCTCGTGTTCGATGGGGGTCAACCGGCCCAGTCGGGCCTGCCGTCGGCGCCGGTGGTAGGTCCGCTCGATCCGGGAGGGGGTACCTCCCGCTTGCGGGGGAATGATGGCGATGCGGAGCTCTTTTCGGGTGCGTCACCGCTGACGGTTCAGGACGTTCTTCTGCAGTAGCCTCGATCTTTCATGGTGCTGCTGAGCGGCGGTGTCCGGCGTCGTTGCCGGTGTGCGCGAGCTGATTGTGGCATGAGGGTGTGACGGTCCGCCGCGTGTCGGTCGCGGTGGTCGGGCGTTCCGG
>NZ_JALLAL010000087.1:0-5100 GCF_023062615.1 Brachybacterium sp. Marseille-Q7125
TTGCATGTGTTAAGCACGCCGCCAGCGTTCGTCCTGAGCCAGGATCAAACTCTCCATGAAAACATGAAAAACAATAAATCCCAGCAAAAACAGACAAACAACCAGCATTACTGCTGTTGTCCATCAACAATTGCCATACAAAAAATGGCATCAACAAACAGACACGCTATTGAGATATCAAACAACACGCGCACATCATCACCGACCTGCTCAGCAGGCCGAGTCAGAGGCTCGGGTGCGCCGCGGATTTCTCCGTGGCGACGCTTTAGCTTCGTCGTCCCGGCGCGAGTCACTACTCTAGCAGTTCCTCGCCGGCCGGATCAACTCGGCGGGCTGTGGTTCCGGTCTCATGATTCCCTTGAAGGGCAGAAGGCCAGAGCCACTCGACGCTCCCGGTCTCCCGGTCCCGTCGGTCAGCTCCTCGCGGAACCCTGTGGGTGGTCGCTGTGGGCGACCCTTTCGGGCACTTCCGGTCGTGCTGACAGACGACTACAGTAGGCCCTGCCTCAGCCGGGGTCAAACTCCCGCGTCACCTCGCGTTCACCGTCATCGTGGACGAACGCCGCTGGTCAGCGAGCTTTCTCAGGACCCGGAGCGCCGTTGTTCACCCGGATGTGAGGTGCATCTGTCAGCGGGATCACCGCTTCAGGTGGACCATCGCCGCGTTCTTACGGCCGCGGCGCAGCAGGACGTAGCCACCGGGCAGCGCATTCAGGGCACCGAGCTCCTGCTCGAGCTCCTCGGCCGCGACCTTCTGGCCGTTCACCGACAGCCCGCCGCCCGTCGCATCACGGCGGGCCGCACCCTTCGACGCGGTGATCCCGACCTCGCAGAACGCATCGATGAGCACCGCGCTGCTCGGCAGCTCCACCGTCGGCAGCTCTTGGGCGAGAGCCTGCAGGGTCGGCTCATCCAGATCACGCACGTCCCCGCGCCCGAACAGCACGGCCGCTGCCGCCTTCGCCTGGTCAGTGGCCTGCTGGCCGTGGACCAGGGTGGTGATGTCATCGGCCAGCGCCTTCTGGGCAGCCCGCTCATGCGAGGCCTCCTGGGTGGCGCGCTCCAGCTCGGCGATGTCCTCGCGGTCGCGGAAGGTGAAGAACTTCAGGTAGTTCACCACGTCCGCGTCGGCGGCATTGAGCCAGAACTGGTGGAAGGCGTACGGGCTGGTGAGCTCAGGGTCCAGCCACACCGCTCCGCCTTCGGACTTGCCGAACTTGGTGCCGTCGGCCTTGGTCACCAGCGGTGTGGTCAGGGCGTGGACGTCCGTCCCTTCGACCTTATGGATGAGGTCCACTCCGGAGACAAGGTTCCCCCACTGATCGTTGCCGCCGTACTGCAGGGTGATGCCATGGCGGCGGTACAGCTCGAGGTAGTCGATGCCCTGCAGCACCTGGTAGCTGAACTCGGTGTAGCTGATGCCTTCATCGCTGGCGAGGCGACGGGCCACGGTGTCCTTGGCGAGCATCGTGCCCATGCGGAAGTGCTTGCCCATGTCGCGCAGGAACTCGAGCGCGCCCATCTGTCCGATCCAGTCCAGGTTGTTCACCATGGTCACCGCATGTGGGCCCTCGAGGTCCAGGAATCGGGAGATCTGATCGCGCAGTCCCTCGACCCACTGGGCCACGATGTCGGCATCGTTCAGCACGCGCTCCCCGGACATCCGCGGATCACCGATGAGGCCCGTCGCGCCGCCCACCAGGGCGTAGGGATGATGCCCGGCCAGCTGGAAGCGTCGCATCGTGAGCACCTGGGTGAGGTGACCGACGTGGAGCGACGAGGCCGTGGGGTCGAAGCCGCAATACAGGCTGATCTCTCCGTCCGCCAGAGCGCTGCCGAGCGCCTCACGCCCGGTGGTCTGCACGACGAGGCCTCGCCAGGCGAGTTCGTCCAGGACGGAATGCATCAGGTCTCTCCTCGAGGGTCAGGGCGCACTCGGCGCCAGAACCGGCCATAGGACCGGGTCGTCGGTCTCCGGTCATGAGGCCGGAGTGGTGGGTGTCCGTCCGCGGGCACGGGGCCGACGGGACGGCGCCCGGGTCCCGATCGGGTCCCGGACGCCATTGTCACAGATGCGCGGCCTGTCGCGGGGATCCGCTCAGGCCTACGCGCCGCGGTCTGCCCCGTCGCCGGTGAGGGCGTCGCGTGTAAAGGCGCGCAGCTGCTCGACCTCTGCTTCCGCGGCATCCTCCTGCTCGGCCACCCGGACGGGGGCGGTGCCGCCCTTCGCATCCCGGGAGGCGATCGAGCCGTCCACGCTCAGCACCTCACGGACTGAGGGATCGAGATGCTCGGAGATCCCGGCGAGGTCCTCATCGCTGAGATCCCACAGCTCCTGACCGCGGGATTCGGCGAGCTTCACACAGGCGCCGGAGATCTCATGGGCCGAGCGGAAGGGCACCCCGCGGCGGACCAGGTGATCGGCGATGTCCGTGGCGAGGGAGAAGCCCTGCGGGGCCAGCTCCGCCATCCGGTCCGTGTGGAAGGTGAGGGTGGCCATCATGCCGGTGAAGGCCGGAAGCACCAGCTCCAGGGTGTCCACCTGGTCGAAGACCGGTTCCTTGTCCTCCTGCAGGTCCCGGTTGTAGGCGAGCGGCAGGGCCTTCAGCGTGGACAGCAGCCCGGTGAGGTCGCCGATCATCCGGCCCGCCTTGCCGCGGGCGAGCTCGGCGATGTCCGGGTTCTTCTTCTGCGGCATGATCGAGGAGCCGGTGGAGTAGGAGTCATCCAGGGTGATGAAGGAGAACTCTTTCGTGTTCCACACGATCACCTCCTCGGCCAGACGCGAGAGGTCGATGCCGATCATCGTGAGCACGAAGGCGAACTCCGCGGTGAGGTCCCGCGCGGAGGTGCCGTCGATCGAGTTCCACACGGAATCGGCGAAGCCCAGCTCCACGGCGACGGCCTGCGGGTCCAGCCCCAAGGAGGAGCCGGCGAGGGCCCCGGACCCGTAGGGGGACAGCGCCGCGCGGGCATCGAGGTCCCGCAGGCGCTGCACGTCGCGCAGCAGGGGCCAGGCGTGGGCCAGCAGGTGGTGGCTGAGCAGCAGCGGCTGGGCGTGCTGGAGGTGGGTGCGGCCGGGCATCGGCGCTCCGTGGACCTCCCGCGCGCGGGCGATGAGCACATCGACAAGATCCAGCACCTGGTCGCCGAGGGCCCGCGACTGGTCGCGGATGAACAGGCGGATCAGGGTCGCGATCTGATCGTTCCGGGAGCGCCCGGCGCGCAGCTTCCCACCGAGCTCCGGTCCGGCCCGCTCGATGAGGCCGCGCTCGAGGGCCGTGTGCACGTCCTCATCCTCGGGCGCCGCGGTGAACGTACCGGAGGCGACGTCCGCCGCGAGCTGATCGAGCGCCTGCTGCATCGCGGCGAGCTCGGCATCATCCAGCAGACCGGCGGTGTGCAGAACGTTAGCGTGGGCCTTTGAACCGCGTAGGTCGTACTGGGCCAGGCGCCAGTCGAAGTGCGTGGAGTCCGACAGCGCCGCGAGGGCTGCTGCGGGTCCGGTGCCGAAGCGGCCGCCCCACAGGGCGGCGTGCGCGTGGGCCTGTGCTGCGCCGCTCGCGGGCTCGGGGCTGTGCTCGGTGCTCATGCGTTCTCCGCCTCGAGGTTCTCACCGTTGCCGTGGGCGACGTCGCGGGCAGCGGCCTGCTTGGCGGCCAAGCCGTAGATGTCGATGAAGCCGCGGGCGCTGCTCTGGTCGAAGGTGTCGCCCTCGTCGTAGGTGGCGAGGTTGAAGTCGTACAGGCCGGTCTCGGAGCGGCGCCCGGCGACGGTGGCGCGGCCGCCGTGCAGGATCATGCGAATATCACCGTTCACGTACCGCTGGGTGTCGTCGATGAACACATCCAGGGACTTCTTGAGCGGGGAGAACCACTGGCCGTCGTAGACCAGCTCGGTCCAGCGGTCGCCCACCATGCGCTTGAAGCGGGCCTGCTCGCGCTCCAGGGTGACCCGCTCGAGCTCCTGGTGGGCGGTGATGAGGGTCATCGCACCGGGGGCCTCATAGACCTCGCGAGACTTGATACCCACCAGGCGGTCCTCGACGATGTCGATGCGGCCGATGCCCTGGGCGCCGGCGCGGCGGTTGAGCTCCTGGATGGCCTCCAGCGGCGTGACCGAGCGGCCATCGATCTGCACCGGGATGCCGTGTTCGAAGGTGATGGTCACCTCGTCGGCCACGGGCGGGAAGGCGGGGTCATCGGTGTAGGAGTAGACGTCCTTGGTGGGCTCGTTCCAGATGTCCTCGAGGAAGCCGGTCTCGATCGCGCGGCCCCATACGTTCTGGTCGATCGAGAACGGGTTGTGCTTCGTGGTCGCGATCGGCAGGCCCTTGCGCTCGGCGTAGTCGATCGCCTTGTCGCGCGTGAGCGCGAGGTCCCGCACGGGGGCAATGCAGCGCAGCTCCGGGGCAAGGGAGGTGATGGAGACCTCGAAGCGCACCTGGTCATTGCCCTTGCCGGTGCAGCCGTGGGCCACGGTGGTGGCACCGAACTTCTTGGCGGCCTTCACCAGGTGCTTGGTGATCACCGGCCGGGAGATCGCCGAGACGTTCGGGTAGGCGTCCATGTACAGGGAATTCGCCTTGAGGGCGGGCATGCAGTATTCGGCGGCGAACTCGTCGCGGGCATCGGCGATATAGGCCTCCACGGCGCCGCAGTCCAGGGCACGCTGGCGGATGACCTCGAGGTCCTCTCCGCCCTGGCCGACGTCCACCGCGCAGGCGATGACGTCAGCGCCGGTGGCGTCGTGGATCCAGCCGATGGCCACGGACGTGTCGAGGCCGCCGGAGTAGGCGAGGACAATGCGTTCGGTCACGGTGTTTCTCCTCAAGAGATGGGGGTCTATGGGGTGGGCGCGGGGCGCCCGAGCGCTGGGGTGTTCGGGGGCCACGGCGGTCATGCCACCTGCATCGGCTGCGCCCCGCGCGGGGAGGGGGGGGGGGGGGGGGGGGGGCAACCTGGTCACCCGCGCCGCCGCGATGATCGCGAAGAACGTCGGCGAGATTCCCGCGGCCGGGGAGCTCGAGGACGTGGACCGGCGCCTGCTCGAGGCGATCCGCGAGGGGTTCACCACGGTGGGCGATCTCATCGAGCGCCA
>NZ_JALLAL010000088.1:0-5090 GCF_023062615.1 Brachybacterium sp. Marseille-Q7125
CACCTGAAAGGTGCTCCTTCCAGTGGATGGCTACGAGTCTGAACAACCCGTATCATCCCAGGTCAGGAGCATCTTTCTCTATGTCGTCCACCAGTCGAAACCACACCTCGATGAAATCTCGAGGTTAGCAAATACGGCCTCATAAGCCGACACTTACCACGCGCGTGACCAACTGGGATTACCCGAGGTCGCAAGCCGCCATGCCCCGGGGACGTAGCGTTCGAAGGGGACGCCGACGACATCGTTGCGATCGGCGGGAGGAACCGCGAGCCGACCCCATCGAGAGATGTTGGCTGCACCACCGCTATCGAGCGCCACAGCCTCGTGGCAGCCCGCTTCGAGGAGTACGGACGTCATCTCCGCCAAAGTCACACCCGGAACATCATAGCCAGGCTCGATCGAGCGCGGTTCGCAACCCTCGGCGACTAACACGCACACGTCTCCAGCCGGAGTTAAGCCGACTGCCGCCCTGCCGCGTGGCTCGTCCACAATTTTGTCGACGGTCAGTGCCACCGGTGGGACCGCTTCATCACCAAAGTCCGTCGTCGAGCGATAAACCTCGCGTCCGCTGGCCACCTCGCCTACCACATCAACGGCCTCGGACGCCCGGAGCATGGCCGGTCCCACCTGACTGCCTGACAGAGCCCGCGCCCCAGCCAGCTCGAGGTCGTAGACCACCCACGCGCTGTCACCCGCATGATCCAACAGACTTTTGGCACATTTCGACGGAACGAGTGCGACGAGCCCGTTGGCAGGACAGGGAACGCTTTGCCGACCGATCTGGACAACCTGCCGACCGTAGATTGTCAGACCCACGAAGCCCGGGGGCACTGGCACGACAGCGGGGATGCCGCGTGCTCGGGTAACGATTTGGATCTCTCCGGCAGCGGCTGCAAGACACTCCCTTGGATGGACACACCGACAGACCGCCGTCTCCCCATGGATGACTAGCCCACCGGGCAAGGTGATGGTGAGGTCACCTACATCTACCTGACGCACGATGATCCGGTCCACACCGGAGCGGTCGAGCACTCTCAACAGCGCCGAACGTGCGGCTATTGGCGGCGACGTGATAACACCATCGACCACCTCGAGCCCGATCGGGTCACCGCTGGCGGCGAAGCCATCGGCGAACTCCTCTTCCAGCCAGATGTAGTAGCCGCTGTTAAAGCACAGGCTGTAGCTAGCTCCGAACTCTGAAATCCGACCCAGTCGGCTGCTAGTTGGCACCACGCAGGAGACCTGCGGATCTCTCCTAGCAAGGCTTCGGAAGTCATGGCGCCCCGCTGGGATCAGCGCCCAGCGATGTTCGGCAACCAGCGCCGCTGTCGCCGCCGCTATGACCGGATCGCTACTGATTGGTAGCCCTCCGTCTTCTAGCAGTTTGCCTTCAGCAGCAGCAGAGAGCAACAGCTTTCGCATCTGAACCTGGGGGGACAACCAGGTCGAGTCGTCGATCTGGACAAGAGGCATGGCCGCTGCACTGGTGAACCCCAGCACGCTGCGACGCCGGGGAGCTTGACGTCCGAAGAAGGCAAGTTCTCCAGCGATTTCGGCGGTGACAGCGCGTTGCTTGTTAGACCAGGCCCTGATATAAGCGAGGCCTTCCACGTCTGCAGCGGCAATTCGCCCCATCCAAGCGGAACCACCGGTCATTGCTGAAAAAGCCGGTACCGAAGCGCTGCAAAACTGAGCGCAGTGAACGATTCGGGTTCGTGCTGCATCATTTCCATCAGAGACTCTTGCTCTATCCACTGCGCCTCACGGGATCCGTCTCCTGTCGCATGGGGCTGCCCCGAAGCAACCACGTCGACCACGGCCAGCACCGAGGGGTAAGGACCCTGGAGCATCTGCACTAGCTGGATCGAATCGCTGACCTGCACACGATCGCCCATCAGCTCATAGTCAGTCTGATTGACCTGGACCTCCACATCGCTGAGACCAGATTCCTCGAGAACTTCCCGCTCAGCACACGAAGCCAGCGGCTCGAAAGCCCGCCACTTCCCACCCGGGAGCTCCCATCGACCGCTGTTTTCCGGGTCCGACTCGGGCTTCCACCTCTTCTGAAGCAGTATTCGCCCGGGCCTATCCCGGTCTCGAACTATTGCGTAGACATTCGCGAGGACCAGCTGTTCAGGCATTGTTTATCCATTTCGTTCCGACGTACCTATGGGGTAGCAGCTCTTGCAGACGAACCGGCCCGGTGGTCAACCAGACCATGGCGTCGGGCCCGTATCCGCTAAGCACCTCACGGCACAGGCCACACGGAGGCATAATTTCCAAATCGCGATTCTCTCCGGGACGGGGATGACGAACCGTCACCATCGCGACAGGGAGGGCACCACGGGCGATGGTCTGCGACAGTGCCCCGTTCTCAGCACAGCTCGACGCGCGACCCACCTCTGCCTCGATATGGACACCCGTCGCCAATTCCCCGTCGTCGCCGAGCATTGCGCACCCCAGCTGGTGTCGCGATGGCCGGTAGACGCGACCTATGGCGGCACTCGCCTCCTCGTACAGAGCTTGACGGAGCTCGCCCAGCACAGCAGTCGCAGCCCTGAGCGGACCTGAAGTTGCAGGAATATGATCTATCAAGCTCTCGGCGCGGGCCGCGAGATCGGCCAGCGATCCGGCATTATCAATGTACAGGTCAGCAACAGGCTCGGATCCAGTGACCTCCACCCCAGCCCGGTCAGGATTCGCGGACAAATCCTTGCGCTCCTGCAACCGAGCGACTCTCAGACTCTCAGGGGCACGCACCAGCACCACGGCGAAGCCAGCGTCTCGCAGAGACTCCAGGTCTAGAGGCCGCGCGTCACTGATGACAATCGACAATTCGCTTGAGATCGCCTGCAACCAGTCGGCCCGTGTAATGACTCGCCGGGTAAGTGCCCGCGGATCGCGCTGACGGAGGTGCCCACCAAGGAATGACAGTAGCTCGCCATCTTGGCGGAGCTCGCTATGTCGCACTCCAGCCCGGTCAAAGAGTGCCGCCTGCGCGGCGTAGAGGGGCCTAGCCATGGCAAGCTGTTGCCAATTGCGATCTAGAGCTGTCAGAGCGGTAGCCAGAGTCGACTTTCCCGCTCCCGGCCGCCCAACGAGAGCCACCCTCGCTGTCATCAGGGCCGGCCTACGAAGACGACGTTCACCTTCGACAGCCGGAAGAAGCCCTGCCGGTCGATGATCTCTTCAACGCGCTGCTGGACGTCGTCGAACAGTGCGCTGAACAGCTCCTCATCCACTGCACCGCCCGCAACCTTCTCCAGGCCAGCGTACCGGTGACCTCGGGCGTAAAACTCCATAAAGGGTCGCGCATCGTTGAACCGCAGCCAGTCCTCGTACGGGTGGACGCTGACGCTGGAGAATTCCTGCTCCAAGATGGCTTGGCCGTTATGGGGCGACAGAGTGCCTCGTCGCCCCTTCGGGGCCCGCTCAATCACGCTGTCAGGAATTCCCACTGCGTGCATTGCCTGCTCATGCAACTGGTACATCTCGGGCATCGAGTCCAAACCCTCGACAGTCACCACGGTCATCCCATCATCAGCGGTGGCCCTCCGAAGCTGGCTTACCATCTGATCAGGATCATCGATGTAGTGAAAGAGGAAATTGGCCATCACGCGGTCATATTTCTGTTCAATCAGGTCATCCAGCCGTCTCGCGTCACCGTGAACATACTTAACCGGAACCCAGGCGAAGTTGACGTTGCTCCTTGCGACGTCGAGAATCTCGCTAGACTGGTCTATCGCCATAATGCTTCCGGGATAGCGCATCCGTGAGGCAACGTCCCGCAGAACGAAGCCGTTGCCACACCCTACGTCCAAGACCGCCTCGGTGCCGTCAAGATCAAGGCAAGCCAAAGTGTGGTCGACAAGAGTGCGTGGGTTAGTGCGATAACGGTTGTGCGTTAGCTGCTGAACAGCCAACGGCTGGTCAGTACTGAAATGGCTGCGGAGATAATCATCTCCTAACACTGACATCCAATAGCGGGCACGTTCCTCGATGTCAACGCTCTGAAGTGTCATCAGCGGTGTCCTCCTCGTTTCCTTTAGTGGCGAAGTCGCGGTAAGCCTGAGATGCCATAGGTGCCTCGGCAGGGCTGTACTTGCCGTCGTAGAGCCTTACTTTTCCTCGCGGGACCCAGTAGGCGACTTGGGCAATCCGCATTTGCGGATATACCCGCAGGGGTGCCACAGAATGCAGCTGGAAGGTAGTGGGGCCATGCGATCCGATATCGATTAAATCGGCCGTGACGTGGATAAATAAGCCTAGGCGGGCGAGACTTGATTTCGCCCGCACAATCGGCACATAGTGGTCACTACCGATGTACTCCATGCTGCCACCCAGATATATCCGGTCTGGTTGCAGGATGATGCCGTCAGGGGGGATGATGACCTCATCGACTGGGTTATTGCGCGCGACGTCGAGTTCTCGATCACGGTACACCAAGAGGCGAGGCGCCAAGCGCAGGTCATAGCTGTTTGGATTGACTTGGTCCGGCACGAACGGCGCGATGCGAATTTTCCGTTCGAGCACCCCCTGCTCTATAGCATGTCCAGTTAAAATCACCTACTAATCACCTCTTTCATCATTGCGGCTGAGGGCACGGTAGGCGCCGACAGGGTCCCGAGCAAGCCGTCGTAAAGTGCCACTTCCCCGGTCGGAACCCAGAACGAAACCTGGCCACACACCATTCCCGGATAAACACGGAGGGGTTGCACAACGGTTATTTCGAGGGTCCATTGGTGCGAGGCGCCAAGGTTTCCCATATCTGCGGAGAGCTGCAGGTACATTCCGAGCCGGCCAAGACTCGAACGACCGATCAGTGAGGGAACATAGCACGAGCTCCCGATCCGCTCGACGGTGTTGCCAATATAGAGCTGTCCCGGTTGTAAAACCAAGCCGTCGGCAGGAATCACGAGCTCTTTCGTCGCCGGCGGATGTAAGGAATCGATGACACCCAGCGGGGTGGTGTCATAGCGTCGAAGCAACACCTCCGGTCGGCGGGGGTCTGATCGGTGGAGTGTGCGGATGGCGCGGGTGGGGTTGTCGTTCAGTGACAGGTCGGAGATCTCGACGGCCTCGAAAGCGGG
>NZ_JALLAL010000089.1:0-1618 GCF_023062615.1 Brachybacterium sp. Marseille-Q7125
TTGATGGACAACAGCAGTAATGCTGGTTGTTTGTCTGTTTTTGCTGGGATTTATTGTTTTTCATGTTTTCATGGAGAGTTTGATCCTGGCTCAGGACGAACGCTGGCGGCGTGCTTAACACATGCAAGTCGAACGATGACGCCCGTGCTTGCACGGGTTGATTAGTGGCGAACGGGTGAGTAACACGTGAGCAACCTGCCCCCTTCTTCGGGATAACCTCGGGAAATCGTGGCTAATACCGGATATGACTGCGCATCGCATGGTGTGTGGTGGAAAGATTTATCGGTGGGGGATGGGCTCGCGGCCTATCAGTTTGTTGGTGAGGTAATGGCTTACCAAGACGATGACGGGTAGCCGGCCTGAGAGGGCGACCGGCCACACTGGGACTGAGACACGGCCCAGACTCCTACGGGAGGCAGCAGTGGGGAATATTGCACAATGGGCGGAAGCCTGATGCAGCGACGCCGCGTGAGGGATGACGGCCTTCGGGTTGTAAACCTCTTTCAGTAGGGAAGAAGCGAAAGTGACGGTACCTGCAGAAGAAGCGCCGGCTAACTACGTGCCAGCAGCCGCGGTAATACGTAGGGCGCAAGCGTTGTCCGGAATTATTGGGCGTAAAGAGCTTGTAGGTGGCTTGTCGCGTCTGCCGTGAAAACCCGAGGCTCAACCTCGGGCGTGCGGTGGGTACGGGCAGGCTAGAGTGTGGTAGGGGAGACTGGAACTCCTGGTGTAGCGGTGAAATGCGCAGATATCAGGAAGAACACCGATGGCGAAGGCAGGTCTCTGGGCCATTACTGACACTGAGAAGCGAAAGCATGGGTAGCGAACAGGATTAGATACCCTGGTAGTCCATGCCGTAAACGTTGGGCACTAGGTGTGGGGGACATTCCACGTTTTCCGCGCCGTAGCTAACGCATTAAGTGCCCCGCCTGGGGAGTACGGCCGCAAGGCTAAAACTCAAAGGAATTGACGGGGGCCCGCACAAGCGGCGGAGCATGCTGATTAATTCGATGCAACGCGAAGAACCTTACCAAGGCTTGACATGCACCGGACAGCCCCAGAGATGGGGTGTTCTTCGGACTGGTGCACAGGTGGTGCATGGTTGTCGTCAGCTCGTGTCGTGAGATGTTGGGTTAAGTCCCGCAACGAGCGCAACCCTCGTTCCATGTTGCCAGCACTTCGGGTGGGGACTCATGGGAGACTGCCGGGGTCAACTCGGAGGAAGGTGGGGACGACGTCAAATCATCATGCCCCTTATGTCTTGGGCTTCAAGCATGCTACAATGGTCGGTACAATGGGTTGCGAAGCTGTGAGGTGGAGCGAATCCCAAAAAGCCGGCCTCAGTTCGGATTGGGGTCTGCAACTCGACCCCATGAAGTCGGAGTCGCTAGTAATCGCAGATCAGCAACGCTGCGGTGAATACGTTCCCGGGCCTTGTACACACCGCCCGTCAAGTCACGAAAGTCGGTAACACCCGAAGCCAGTGGCCCATCCTCGTGAGGGAGCTGTCGAAGGTGGGATCGGTGATTGGGACTAAGTCGTAACAAGGTAGCCGTACCGGAAGGTGCGGCTGGATCACCTCCTTTCTAAGGAGCATCACCAAGTATTGGTGGCCATC
>NZ_JALLAL010000089.1:1718-5014 GCF_023062615.1 Brachybacterium sp. Marseille-Q7125
TAGGGCGCACGGTGGATGCCTTGGCACAAGGAGCCGACGAAGGACGTGTGAGTCTGCGATAAGCCTCGGGGAGTTGACAACTGAGCTGTGATCCGAGGATGTCCGAATGGGGAAACCCACCAGGGGTCATGCTCTGGTACCCGCCACTGAATGTATAGGTGGTGTGGAGGGAACGCGGGGAAGTGAAACATCTCAGTACCCGTAGGAAGAGAAAACAAAAGTGATTCCGTGAGTAGTGGCGAGCGAAAGCGGAGGTGGCTAAACCTTGTTTGTGTGATACCCGGCAGGGGTTGCAGGCAAGGGGTTGTGGGACGTATCGGTCTGGTCTGCCGGCCAGACGGCGTGGATGTGTGATGGTAGGCGAAGCCTTGTTGAGTGGGGCGGCGTAGAGGGTGTGACTCCCGTAGCTGAAACTGTCATGCGGCGTGATGCTGTTCCCGAGTAGCACCGGGCCCGTGAAATCCGGTGTGAATCTGCCAGGACCACCTGGTAAGCCTGAATACTACCTTGTGACCGATAGCGGACAAGTACCGTGAGGGAAAGGTGAAAAGCACCCCGGGAGGGGAGTGAAATAGTACCTGAAACCGTGTGCTTACAATCCGTCGGAGCCTTACGGGGTGACGGCGTGCCTTTTGAAGAATGAGCCTGCGAGTTAGTGGTCGGTGGCGAGGTTAACCCGTGTGGGGTAGCCGTAGCGAAAGCGAGTCTGAACGGGGCGTTCAGTCGCCGGCTCTAGACCCGAAGCGAAGTGATCTATCCATGGGCAGTGTGAAGCGCGGGTAAGACCGTGTGGAGGCGCGAACCCACTTCAGTTGAAAATGGAGGGGATGACCTGTGGATAGGGGTGAAAGGCCAATCAAACTTCGTGATAGCTGGTTCTCCCCGAAATGCATTTAGGTGCAGCGTTACGTGTTTCGTGCCGGAGGTAGAGCACTGGATAGGCGATGGGCCCCACCGGGTTACTGACCTTAGCCAAACTCCGAATGCCGGTACGTGAGAGCGTAGCAGTGAGACCGTGGGGGATAAGCTTCATGGTCGAGAGGGAAACAGCCCAGAACATCAGCTAAGGCCCCTAAGCGTGTGCTAAGTGGAAAAGGATGTGGAGTTGCTGAGACAACCAGGAGGTTGGCTTAGAAGCAGCCACCCTTGAAAGAGTGCGTAATAGCTCACTGGTCAAGTGATTCTGCGCCGACAATGTAGCGGGGCTCAAGTACACCGCCGAAGCTGTGTCACTCGGACTTTTGTCTGGGTGGGTAGGGGAGCGTCGAGCAGCTGGTGAAGCCGCGGGGGAACCCAGTGGTGGAAGCTGTTCGAGTGAGAATGCAGGCATGAGTAGCGATAGACGGGTGAGAAACCCGTCCGCCGATTGATCAAGGGTTCCAGGGCCAGGTTAATCCGCCCTGGGTTAGTCGGGACCTAAGGCGAGGCCGACAGGCGTAGTCGATGGACATCGGGTTGATATTCCCGAACCGATCGTAGGAGGACCCATACCGAACTATCTGATGCTAACCACCCGATCTTCACTCGTGGCCTTCGGGCTGCGTGCTGGGGTGAGGCTGGGAACCAAGGGTGTAGTAGGTCAGCGCGTGGGATGACGCAGAGAGGTAGCTTCCGCGGACTTAATGGAATAGTCCGTCCAAGCGTGCAGCCTGTGCACCGGTAATGCGGTGCCGTTGTGGGTGAGACGTGATGGGGATCCCGTATGGGCGTAGGTGAGTGATCCTGTACTGCCGAGAAAAGTTCCGGCGTGACGAATACGGTCGCCCGTACCCTAAACCGACTCAGGTGATCAGGTAGAGAATACCGAGGCGTTCGAGAGAATCGTGGTTAAGGAACTCGGCAAAATGCCCCCGTAACTTCGGGAGAAGGGGGGCCCGATCCGTGAGAGCGGGGAGGGCCGCAGAGACCAGGGAGAAGCGACTGTTTACTAAAAACACAGGTCCGTGCGAAGTCGTAAGACGCTGTATACGGACTGACGCCTGCCCGGTGCTGGAAGGTTAAGAGGACTGGTTAGAGCCCTTCGGGGTTCGAAGCTGAGAATTTAAGCCCCAGTAAACGGCGGTGGTAACTATAACCATCCTAAGGTAGCGAAATTCCTTGTCGGGTAAGTTCCGACCTGCACGAATGGCGTAACGACTTCTCCACTGTCTCAACCGCGAACTCGGCGAAATTGCATTACGAGTAAAGATGCTCGTTACGCGCAGCAGGACGGAAAGACCCCGGGACCTTTACTATAGTTTGATATTGGTGTTCGGGACGGCTTGTGTAGGATAGGTGGGAGACTGGGAAGCGTTCACGCCAGTGGATGTGGAGTCGTTGTTGAAATACCACTCTGGTCGTTCTGGATTCCTAACCTCGGTCCGTGATCCGGATCAGGGACAGTGTCTGATGGGTAGTTTAACTGGGGCGGTTGCCTCCTAAAGAGTAACGGAGGCGCTCAAAGGTTCCCTCAGCCTGGTTGGCAATCAGGTGTTGAGTGTAAGTGCACAAGGGAGCTTGACTGCGAGACAGACATGTCGGGCAGGTGCGAAAGCAGGAACTAGTGATCCGGCACTTCATTGTGGAATGGGTGTCGCTCAACGGATAAAAGGTACCCCGGGGATAACAGGCTGATCTTGCCCAAGAGCTCATATCGACGGCATGGTTTGGCACCTCGATGTCGGCTCGTCGCATCCTGGGGCTGGAGTTGGTCCCAAGGGTGAGGCTGTTCGCCTCTTAAAGCGGTACGCGAGCTGGGTTTAGAACGTCGTGAGACAGTTCGGTCCCTATCCGCTGCGCGCGTTGGATATTTGAGAAGTCCTGTCCCTAGTACGAGAGGACCGGGATGGACTGACCTCTGGTGTGCCAGTTGTTCTGCCAAGAGCATGGCTGGTTGGCTACGTCGGGAAGGGATAACCGCTGAAAGCATCTAAGCGGGAAGCCTGCTTCGAGATGAGATATCCTTGCACCCTTGAGGTGTGTGAGACCCCCAGGAGATGACTGGGTTGATAGGCCAGATGTGGAAGCGCAGTGATGTGTGGAGCTGACTGGTACTAATGGTCGATGACTTACAACAATAAACATCCTGTTGCTTTGATGGGTGTTCGCGTCCACTGTGCGGTTCACGAAAAACAACCCCAGCACGCTCGCTTTTTGGCGGGGTGTGTGAGGGCTGGTTGATTGTCTCATCGTGTTACGGCGGTCATAGTGTCGAGGAAACGCCCGGCTCCATTCCGAACCCGGAAGCTAAGCTTGATCGCGCCGATGGTACTGCACTCGGGAGGGTGTGGGAGAGTAGGTCGCCGCCGGACATCTTC
>NZ_JALLAL010000008.1:0-77563 GCF_023062615.1 Brachybacterium sp. Marseille-Q7125
ACGTTATTCTGATAAAGTATATCCCCTATACCGGAGCAATATAAGTTTTTTTTCAAGCTGAAGACGGCGTGCGAGATCTTGCCTAGTCTCGTGGGCTCGGAGTGGTGTATAAGAGACGGGGGGCTGGGGGCGTCAGCAGCGGTGGCGGCGGAGTCAGACATGGGATGATTCTGGCATGATCCGCTTCGACGGCCGCCAGGGCCCTGCTGATGCTGCCCCCGCCTCCGCCTACCCGGATCCGGTGATCCCGAACTGGTACCGGGATGCGAAGCTCGGGATCTTCGTGCACTGGGGGCTGTACTCGGTACCGGCATGGGCCGATGTGCTGGATCGCCGCGCTGTCACGGCGGAGAACGCATACGCCCGCCACCAGTACGCCGAGTGGTACGCGAACACGGTGCGGATCGAGGGTAGCCCTACGCGCGAGCGGCATGAGCGGATCTACGGGCTCGGGCATTCCTACGAGGATTTCGCCGATGAGTGGCATCCGGCCGATGGGGCCGTGGCGGGCATCGTGGACCTGGCGCGGCGGGCCGGGGCGGGGTACATCGTGCCCACCTCGAAGCACCACGACGGGTTCTGCCTGTGGGACAGTTCCACCACGCCGTTCACGGCGGCCCGGCGCGGCCCGGGCCGGGATCTTCTGGCCGAGTTCCGTGACGCGGCCGCAGCCTCGGGGCTGCGGCTGGGGCTGTACTACTCCGGGGCGCTCGACTGGCACGTGAGCGATTTCCCACCGATGACCTCGAATGAGGAGCTGTTCGCTCTGCGGCGCAACGACTCGTCCTTCGCGTCGTTCGCCGCCGCGCAGCTGCGGGAGCTGATCGCCGGCTACTCCCCCGCGATACTGTGGAACGACATCGAATGGCCGGATGCCGGCAAGCATGAGGGCCCCGATTCCCTGCCGCAGCTGCTGCACGAGCACCTCGCGGCCGTGCCGGACGGGCTGATCAACGACCGCTGGGGCTCTCCCGTGAACGGCGTGCTCACCCGCGAATACGACGACATCACCGCAGTGCAGGAGGAGGTGTTCGAGTCCACCCGCGGCCTGGGGCTCTCCTTCGGGTACAACGCCGATGAGTCATCGGAGCATTCGCTCGACGGCGCCGGGGTGATCCGGCTGCTGGCCGATGTGGTCTCCAAGAACGGCAACCTGCTGCTGAACGTGGGGCCACGGGCCGACGGGTCCGTGCCGGAGCTGCAGGTCGCGGCGCTCGAGCAGCTTGGGGCGTGGATGGAGCGGCACGGCGATGCGATCCGCGGCACCCGGCCCTGGTTCCACGCGGCCGTGCGCACCCCGCCGGAGAACGTGCGGTTCACGCTGTCCGAGAACGCGCTGAACGTGCTCCTGCTGGATCCCGCGGCCGGGCCGGTGACGCTCAGCCCGGAGGTGTCTGCGGCGGTGCGGGAGATCGCGATCGCCCCCGGAAACGAGCCGGTGCGGCTGATCCCCGAGGGCGATCCCGGCCTTGATGCCGTGGCGGTGATCAGGCTTCCGCTGCGGGCGGCGGACCCTCAGGACCCTCGGCAGGGCGCTCACCGGTAGGAGGAGTCTGAGCCTGCGCCGGCGGCGCCGCCTCCGCAGACGTCTCCCCGATGGCGGGCGGTGCCGCGGCAATCGACCCGGTCGCCGCGGTCGTGGCCGTCTGCTCCGCAGCGACCTGCGGCTCGGACCCGCCTGCGCCCAGCTTGGCGAAGAGCTCGTCGTCGGCTCCGATCTCGAGATAGACCGAGTGGTTGCCGTTCCCCATGTCGGACACCGAGGCGACAGGGACCTCCTCCATGCCGCTGAAACCGATCTTCTGCAGCGCGGCGCCAAGCTCGTCGGCGCCGTGGCCCGCGGCGGTGACGGTGTACGTGACCAGCCCGTCCTCCGCAGAACGGGAGGTGCTCTCGCCCAGCAGCAGGGACTGGTTCACCCTCCCTGCCTCACCGCAGGCCACGGCGCAGTCGATGGAGTCCACCACCCGGGTCTCCACGACGAAGGGATCGTCAGAGCTGGGTGCGACCTCGTAGGTGAAGGTGGAGCCTTCCGTCGCCAGAGCGGCATCCGTCCACGGGCCGATCTCGTCGGCGGAGGCCTCCGGGAAGGCGATCACCCCGGTGGTGCCGGCATCCCCGGCCGGGGTCAGCTCACCGGCTTCGAGGACAGGCTGCGCCTTGGCGGCGTCGTCCTTCGCGTCCGAGTACTCCAAGGTCATGGTGTAGACGGTGTCGGTACCGTTCTTCTCCATCCCCTCGTAGGTCAGACCGGGGTTGTTTTCCTTGATGATGCTCTCGATCTTGGCGGCACAGCCCTCGACCTCCTCCATATCGGACTCGGGGACGGTGATGGTGAGAGTCTGAACGCCCGAGCCATCGGACTCGACGACAGTCTCGTCGTCCACCTCGGCACAGGCGCTGAGCAGGAGCAAAGCGCCGAGTGCGGCCAGCAGCACGAGGAGGAGACGGTATCGGGACAGTGGTAGCGACGGGGACGCGGTGAGAGTTCGCACGGTTGCTCCGTGAAGGGTGAGGGATGGTTACCTCTACCATCCGGCGCACGGGGCTCTCCCGCGGGCTTTCAGCTATCTGTCCGATTCATCCGCCCTGGCCTGTATGAATGCCAGGAGCTCCGCGAATTCGACCTGGTCGACGGCGTGGCCCATCATCGGCCGGTCCACTTCGGTGAGGTCAGTGTGGGCGGTGAGGAACTCGCGGATCGCGGCGGTGGAGGCCTCGTCGTAGAAGGGGTCCTGGCCGCCGTGGCCCCAGAACACGGGCAGCGGATTCTCGGCGAGCGCGGCGTCCTTGGGCTGCGGGACGGGCAGCGGCCAGCCGGAGAGGTTCGCGACGAAGCGCAGGTGGCCCCGCCGCAGCAGCTGCAGTGCCATGAGGCCGCCCTGCGAGAAGCCGATCGCGCCGATGACGTTCTTGCCGTCGATCCACTGCTCGAGTGCGGTGGTCGCGGCGTCGACGTCGGTGGTGCCCAACTCGAACCAGGCGTAGCCGGGGCCGTAGGCGTAGATCGCCCGCAGGGACACGTACCGGAAGGCCCGCGGCAGGTGCGGAACCATGCTGGTCAGGTCCCGCTCATGGCTGCCGAGGCCATGCAGCAGCAGCACGATCGGCGCATCCTCGGGGCCGGAGGCGACGATCGCGGACTCGTCGATGGTCTCGGAGAGCAGGGTGTACTCGGGGGAGGTCATGGGACCAGGGTAGGAGGGGTGAAGCGGGGGTGCTGAGCCGGGACCGCTGAACGCCACGTCGGCGGGGGCAGTCACACATGTACAACAGCGCGCTGTTGTCCCACAAGGGACGTATGACTGAGCTCAGCGTGTCCACCGCCCGCGCACGTCTCGCCGACGTCGTCGATGCGGCGCGCGTTGGGCGTCATCCCATCTATCTGACGCGACGCGGCCGACGGGTCGCCGCGGTGATCGATGCCGATCGGCGTGGACCAGCTCGCACGCCTCATCGGAGCCTCCCCCGTCACCATCCGCCGCGACCTCACCGACCTCCAGGGACGCGGCCTCCTGCGACGGGTGCACGGCGGGGCTGTCGCGGTGGACCTGCGCGGCATGCCCATGCCTTATGCGCTCCGGGCCGCGGAGAACGCGCCCGCCAAGGCTGCGATCGCCCGTGCGGTCGCCGCTCTCGTGCGCGACGACATGGCGCTCGTGCTCGACAACGGATCGACCGTCACAGCGGTCGCCGATGCGCTCACCGGGCGCCCCCTCACGGCGATGTGCCTCACGCTGCGGGCCGCGATGGCGCTCGGGACTGGTGGCTCGACGGACATCGTCACCCCCGGCGGCAGCGTCCGCGGGGAGAGCCTGCACTACGGAGGGGCCGCGTGCCTGGACGCGCTGGACGGTTTCCGGGCAGATCTGGGGATCATGGGGGCCTGCTCGGCCTCCCCGTCCCACGGCCTCACCTCCATCTCGTCAGAGGACGCACAGATCAAGCGCGCGATCCTCGCGGCATCAGCCCGGGTCATGCTCGCGGTGACCGGGGACAAGCTCTCCCGCACCTCGAGCTTCCGATTCGGCGCGCTCGAGGACATGGACGACCTCGTCACCACACCCGACGCCCCCGCCTCCATGCTCGACGAGGTCCGCGCCGCCGGCACCCGCGTGCACCTCGCGCGCTGACGGGCCCGCCCCAACCCCAGCCGACCGGCACCGTGCCCGGAATCCCACCCTCAAACCTATTGCCATTCGATAGATTCCGCATGAAACTCGATGCATGAACCGCGCAATCGCTCGCACGTTGCAGGTCGCCGTCGTCGGCATGGGCCTCGGGCTGCTACTCGCACAGGCCCTCATCATCCCGGTGGTGTCCGGGTGGATGGCCGAGGCCTACCCGGAGTTCGCCTGGGCGAGGTGGTCGCTCGCGATCCCACTGATCGCTGTCCTCGCCTGCCTCCAGGTCGTCCTCGTCGCGACTTGGGCGCTGCTGGGAAGGGTCGCGCGCGACCGGATCTTCGACCGCGGCGCACTGCGCTGGGTGGACGCCATCATCGGCGGCATCGGCGCGGGGTGGCTCATCGCGCTAATCACGTGCGTCTGGCAGACCCTCGTGAACGTCTCCGCCCCGTGGATCCTGCTGTCAGAGCTACTCGGCCTGCTGGTGGGGATGGTGGTCATCCTGCTGATCGTCGTCCTGCGCGGCCTGCTAGTGCAGGCCACGAACCTCCAGACCGAGATGGACGCGGTGATCTGAGCGATGCCCATCGTCAGCCGGATCGACGTGCAGCTCGCCCGCCGGAAGATGAGCGTCGGGGAGTTCGCCGAGCGCGTGGGCATCACGCCTGCCAACATCGCCGTGCTCAAGAACGGCCGGGCCAAGGCGGTGCGGCTGTCGACCCTCGAGGCGATGTGCCGGGTGCTGCAGTGCCAGCCGGGGGACCTCTTCGAGTGGGTCGAGGGCGATGACGCCGCGGCCGACGGGCCGGATGACGAGCTGGCGGCGGGCACGCCCCGGTGACGGAGGGGCAGGCAGGCCCAGACGTGCCCGCCAGCAGGCCATGTAGCGGAGGCCCTGGTCCGCGAGCGGCCATATATGACAAGCGGTGGCTATATCGCCACGGCATGCTCTATATGGCCATCGCTGAACACCGACCGCCGCATACCGGCACGGCCGCGGTATGAGGGCGGCTGCGCTGCCCCTCGTCCCGGCCGGCCCGTCGGCCTCAGTTCTCGGCGCCCGCACTCACCCGCAGGCCCGGTCGGGGAGCGCGGGGCGGCCCTTTCACCGTCGAGCCGACGGAGGATCCCCGGGTGTGGAGCGTCGACGAGGTGTTCCTCGATGCCGCCGCGTTCCAGAAGCACCAGGAGCGCGTCCGCACGAGCGAATGGGGGCTGGCCACGGCTCACATCGAGCGGGACTACGTGGTGCACGGGCTCTGAGACTCTGTACCCTCGAGCGCTCCCCGGACTGCCATCGGTGCTGAGAGCTCTCGAGAAATTTACGCTTAGCAAGCATCTCCGTCTCGAGGCCGACGTCCGATCGTCAGCCTCACCCCATAGTTCGCCGCAGCGCTGTCCGCCGCAGTTCGATTCCCTCGGCCATGAGCGTGATCTCCTGCTCACGGATGCCGTTCCGGCGGGCCGCCTCACGCCATCCGGCCAGCACGTCGCTGATCCAGACCATGCGTTCCCGAGCCTGTTCAGGTTGTAGCGAGCACTCCTCGCACAGCGCGAGCAGCGCGTCAGCCTCGTCGGCCATCGTGTCCGCACCCATGATTGACGTTGCGCGCTCCCGCCACGCATCGGGAGTCGGGTTCACGTCGAAGACCGGGCTCAGCGCCCATCCCCCCGGTCCGGCGAGAAACCCGTGGTTGCGCAGATGATCATCCGTGTTTCCGATCCCGACGTTCATCACGACGCGGTCGAACAGCTCGTGATGATCATCCTTCGGCGACCGGGAGAGATCTCGGATGCCGTCTGCGATATCTGCATAGTCCCGGTGTTCACCGTCGTCTGCCCCGAGCATGGTCATGGCGCTGATGTATCCGATGCGTCGTTGGTCAGCATCACGATCGAAGCGGCGCAGCAGCAGCACGGACCGATCCCCTACCCGGGTGAGCCGACGTCGTGGCGTCCTGATCCCCGCCGACTCCAACAGATCGAGGGCGGTCGCCTCCCAGGCCATGACATCCCAGCGATCCCCGGGATGAGGGAACTTGGCGATAGCGAGGGCGCCATCCTCGAGCCGGACGGAGGCCTTGGGGCGTGCACCGCCGAGGCCCGTCGTCCCGGTGTCCAGAAGCTGCTTCACCGCCGAAGAGGCATCGTCGTCCGCGGCGAGCGCATCGGCGGCATCCAGGAGCTCGGGCAGCGAGATCACCGGGGGGACCTGCGCCGGAGCTCCGAGAAACTCCGTGCCACCTGCGATACGAAACCGCAGTGCGCCCTGGCGCGTGTCGTCGCTGACGCCCAGCAGGAAGTCGAGGTCATCGAGTCGGCGAGGTACTGAGCCGTGTTCACGCGCTCGCGCTCTCTCCGCCTTCTCGATGAGGTTTCGGCCCCAGCGATCCGGAGCGCTGTCTCCGAAGGCTCGCACGAGTGACCCCTGGTGCTGAGCCCCGGAGACCAGAGGGAGGGCGGGATCGATGCTCATCCCGTCAGCGGCGAGGTATCCCGGGTCGTAGAGAAAGGTGGTGGAGATGCGCCCTCGGCTGCGCGTGATGTGCGCCTGCCCCACCAGGATCGGCTCGGCAGCAGACCCGAAGCTGTCCCACAGCACCTCGAGCGTGGTCATCGTGCCCGCTTCTTCTGCAGCTTCCCCGCCCTGAGGCGGCCGATGTCGCTGCGCAGCGGATCAGCCGCGTCGACGATCTGGTCGAGCACCCCGATCGCACGCAGCACCTGGGCGACGTTGCCGAAGCTGACCCCGCTTTCCCCGGCTTCGATCCGCCGCAGGGTGACGCGACTGATTCCTGCCCGCTCGGAGACCTGCTGCGCGGTCAGGCCCAGCACCATGCGCCACCCGCGCACATGCTCACCCAGCTCCTGCATCTCCCGCTCGATGTGATAGCCCGCCATCTCAACTCCCATCGCTATGGACAGTAGCGTATACGTAACCGCAGATAACGGATAGCCTGCTTTCCATAGGGGATGGAGTGGCCGGGTCTGCGTCCTCGAGGCGGCGCAGAAAGCTGGTCTGCAGCACATCGATGCCACCATCGGAGCGGGCAGCGAGGGCGCGCTCGCGTACTACCGGGCGATGGGGTTCGTGCCGTACAAGGAGCTCGCCGCGGCGAACGGCATCCCGCTGCGGGTGGAGGCCATCGCGGCGATCGTCACGAGTTTCGGGATCGCGGTGGGGTGGCTGCTGGTCACGAGCGTCATCGAGCTTCCGCCCCCGGAGTGATCGTGAGCCCGGTGTCTGCCGCGCTCGCAGCCCCGGGCAGAACAGAACCCCCGGGTCGCGCGGCGCGCTGGTCGGCCGGACCAGGCCGACCCCCGGGGGTTCTGCGGTGGTCGCCTCAGGCGGCGACCACCTCACAGGTCCGATCAGCAATCACTTCTCGGATCACCTCCTTTCCACTGCGCCGCTGACGCTAGGACCTCCTCCCGCGCGCCGTCCATCGAATTTCTGTGAGGATGGGACCTCACCCGCGACGACGTTGAGGAGCCCCCTGTGCAGATCGTGCTGACCGATGCCCTGGAGAAGGTGTTCGGCGAGGACATGCCCCGTGCCGCGCAGCCGACCGGGGGTGCACATGTCTCCGGTTTCCGGAATGAGCAGCTCGCCCTGCAGCTCGCTCTGCTGCCGGAGGGTGAGAGCGTGGACGTGCAGGTCGTCGGCCCCCTTGCTGAGCACACGCACCTCGCCGCGGTGCGCCGGGTGCCGGTCTCGAGCCCGGCCCCGGAGAACGCCGACGCGCACTACCTGGTGACCGAGCCCGGCGAGTACCCGGACCTGCTGGAGCCGGTCACGGACGGGACCGTCGGCGGCCTCACCCCGGGACGCTGGGAAGCACTGTGGATCGAGGTGACCGGCGCCCCCGCAGGCACGCATGAGCTCGTGATCCGCGTGAACGGCAAGGAGCAGCGCGCCGTCGTGCAGGTGCATGACGCCGAGCTGCCGCCGCTCACGATCACGAACACGCACTGGTTCCACGTGGACTCCCTCGCGGAGTACTACGGTGTGGATATCTTCTCCGAGGAGCACTGGGCGCTCATCGAATCCTTCCTCGCCTCCGCCCGGGCGATGGATGTCACGAGCGTCCTCACCCCGACGTGGACGCCGCCGCTGGACACCGCCGAGGGGCACACCCGTCCGTTCGTGCAGCTCGTAGGCATCCGCGAGGTGGATGGCGAGTACCAGCTGGATCTCACGAAGCTGGACCGCTGGCTGGAGATCTGTGCGCGCCTGGGCTTCACGGGCTTGGAGATCGCGCACCTGTTCACGCAGTGGGGTGCGCGGCACGCCCCCGCGATCCAGGTGGAAACGGCCGATGGGCCCCAGCACCGCTTCGGCTGGCACACCGACGCGACCGACCCCGAGTACCGGCGTCTGCTCGAGATGCTGATCCCGACGCTGCGCGAGCACCTGGCCGCGCACTGGGACGGGCAGGTGCTGTGGCACATCTCCGATGAACCGTCCGCCGAGCATCTGGACGCCTACCGGGCAGCGAAGGCGCAGGTCGCGGATCTGCTAGAGGGCGCACTGGTGGTGGATGCGCTGAGCTCCTTCGAATTCGCCGAGCAGGGTGTGGTGGACACCCCCATCGTCGCGACCGACCACGTGGAGCCGTTCCTCGCGGCGGGGCAGCGTCCCTGGGTGTACTACTGCGTGGCGCAGGGGCGGGATGTTGCGAATCGCTTCATCGCCCTGCCGTCGGTGCGCAACCGCGTGATCGGCCGACAGCTGTTCGTGGCAGGGGCGCCCGGGTTCCTGCACTGGGGCTACAACTTCTGGTGGGCGCAGTTCTCCCTGCGGCCGATCGATCCGTTCGAGGAGACCTGCGCCGGCGGGGCGTTCCACGGCGGCGACGCCTTCATGGTCTACCCCGGGCCGGAGGGGACGCCGTGGTATTCGATCCGGCACCGCGTGTTCGCGCAGGCCATGGCCGATCATCGGGCATTGACCTGGCTCGCGGAGCTCACGGATCGCCAGACGGCCGCGGCGCTCGTGGATGAGGACGGGACGCTCAGCTACTCCCGCTTCTCCTACGACGAGCATGGCCACCTCGCGGCCCGCCGCGCCGTGGACGAGGCGATCCTCGCGGCCCTCACGTCCCGCAGAAGCTGACGAAGCCCTCCCCGCCCGGCTCCTCGAGGTACTCGAGGCCGGGCCGGCGCTCGTACGGGGCGCGCATCACCTCGAGCATCTCGTGCACCGGCTCCAGGTTCCCCACGGTCGCGGCGGCGAGCGCGCGCTCGAGCTGCTCATTGCGCGGCGCATACACCGGGCCGATGCCGCGCTCATGGAGGAACGAGACGTGGTCGGCGCCGTCGATGCCGGTCAGGTCCGCATCACCTACCAGCGCTGCCCGCTCCGCCTCGAACCAGCCCTCGAACTGCTCGAGCAGCGGCACCGCATCCGCGGCCTCAAGGTGCAGGGCCTCAGCGAAGCGGCACAGGTTCCACAGCGCGATCCCCGCCTGGCTGCCGTAGGCGTAGCGGCCCTGCACGTCGATCGAGCTGAACACGGCGCGGGCGTCGTGCTTCTCGAGGATCGCGCACGGCCCGTGGTCGATGCTCTGCCCGGAGATGGTCATGTTGTCGGTGTTCATCACGCCGTGCACAAACCCGGCGACCATCCACCCGGCCACCAGCTTCGCCTGTACCCGGGCCACCGCCTCCAGCAGGCCGAGCGCCCCCTCAGCCGCAGGGTGATGGCGTGCGATCGCGTAGTCCACAAGCCGCCCCAGCACCTCCTCATCGTGATGCCAGGCCGCGTACTGGAACGTGCCCACGCGCAGGTGGCTCGCGGCCACGCGCACCGCCATCGCCCCCACCTCGGGCTGCATCCCTTGGCGCGGGGCGATCTCCTCTCCGGTGCGCAGCACGGCGAGGATGCGAGCGCTCGGCACCCCGATCGCGTGCAGCCAGCGGCCGATCACGGCCTCGCGCAGCATCGGCCCCAGCGGCGCCTTCCCGTCACCGCCACGGGCGAAGGGGGTGCGGCCAGCGCCCTTGAGATGCAGGTCCTGACGCTCCCCATCGGCCCCCACCACCTCGCCGAGCAGCACCGCCCGGCCATCCCCGAGCACGGGGACGGGGCTGCCGAACTGGTGGCCGGCGTAGGCCTGCGCGAACGTGCCGTCGATCTGGCCGGTCAACAGGTCCACATCATCGGGGCCGATGTCCAGCTCGCGCCCCAGATCCTCGTCGAAGAACACCACCTCCGGGCACGGGGGACGCTCGGCCCTGAACGGCACGGACAGCTCCGGGAGGGCCTCGGCGTAGGTCTGCTGCAGCATGCCTCGATCCTGTCACTTGACGCGGCCTCGGCAAACGCACAGACTGACACCCAGCATTTTGTAACCCCATTGCACAATGGGGCTGTCGGCACCGCGAGGGTGCCCGAGGATGAAGGATTCCCATGGTCACGGCCTCTGCGGTCCGACGGGCGAACGCCCGCGACTGCCTGCTGGCGCTGCGCGACGCCGAGCAGCCACTGACCCTCGCCGAGCTCGCCGCCCGCACGAACCTCTCCCGCCCCACGATCGACGCGGTCCTCACCGACCTCGGGCCCGTCGCGGCCCCCGCCCCGGCCACCGCTTCGGGCACCGCCGGCCGGCCTGCCCGCCGCGTCGCCTTCGACCCGTCGGCCGCCACGTTCGCGGCCCTGGACCTCGGGGCGCGGCGTACTCGCTGCCTGGTCACCGACGCCGCCGGGCACCCGCTCGCCCTGACCGAGGAGAGCGCTGACGTGCCACTGCCCGAGGTGGTCGCGCGGACCGGGCTCTCCCCGGGCGCCGTGGGCATCGCCGTGCCGGGGATCATGCACCCCGATGGGACGGTGGCGCGCAGCATCGTGCTGCCCACCCTGCAGGGCCGTGACCTCGCCGCCGAGTTCGCGGTCCCCGCCCTGGTGGAGAACGACATCAAGCTCGCGGCGCTCGCGGAGCATCACCGGGGTGAGGCCGCCGGCAGCCTGGTGCTGGTGCAGATCGGCCACCGCATCTCGGTCGCTGTCGTGCTCGAGGGGCAGATCCTGCAGGGCGCGCACCGCCTGGCCGGCGAGCTCGGTTCCCAGCGGGGCATGCGCTGGACCGCGACCTCCGAGCGGGGGCGGCTCACCTGGTCCACGGGCGATGAGGCACAGCCCCTGCTCGAGGCAGCCGCCCGCGGGGATACGGCCGCGCAGCAGGAGATCGCGGAGTTCTGTGCGCAGATCGCGCCGCGGCTCGCGACCGTGCTGCTGACTGTGGACCCGGATCGGCTCGTCATCGGCGGCGGGCTCTCCCGCGCCGGGGAGACGCTGCTTCATCCGCTGCGCGAGGCTCTCGCGCGCCTGCTGGTCACCGACCGTGCGCCCGAGGTGGTGGCCGCACGGCTCACGGCCGACGGTGCGCTCGTCGGCGCCCTGAACTCCGCCTACACCCAGTTCTCCGAGCACACGCTGGGGGTCAGGAACCTTCCCGCCCCCTGGTCAGAAGGGATCACCGCATGAGCAGCGATATCAGCATCGGTTTCAGCTCCTATAGCTTCCACCAAAGACTCTCCACCGGGGCGATGACCCTCGAGGACGTCATCGACTGGGTGGCAGCCAGCGCGGGCGAGCACCTCGAGCTCGCTGTTCTCTCCGACGCTGCGGATTCGCCCATCCCGTCGCTCGGGTGGTCCGATGAGCGCCTGGCGGCGCTGCGCGCCAAGGCCGAGGCCGCCGGTGTGCCCCTCAGCAGTCTGGCCGTGGGCGCGGACCTCTCCACCGGGGACGCAGCCCAGGTGGAGCGGGTACAGCGCTACGTGGACCTCGCTGCGACGCTCGGGATCACTCGGATGCGGCATGACGTCGTCCCCCACGGCGTCGTCGAGGGCGACGACACGGTCCAGTTCGAGCGAGTACTGCCGCACATCGTCGCCGGGGCCCAGGAGATCGCGCAGTACGCGGCCGCGAAGGGCATCACGACCAGCCTGGAGAACCACGGGTTCTTCGTGCAGTCCGCGGACCGGGTGCGTCGGATCATCCACGCGGTGGGCGAACCGAATTTCCGCACAACGTTGGATGTGGGGAACTTCGTGTGCGTGGACGCGGACCCGCTCGCCTCGGTGCAGGAGAACCTGCCGTACGCGATGACGGTGCACCTCAAGGACTTCTACATCCGCCCGGCCGATGCGCCCGTCGGCGCCGGCTGGTTCTCCTCCCGCGCCGGACGGAAGCTGCGCGGCGCCGTGCTGGGCTGCGGGGATCTGGACCTGCGCAGCATCGCCCGGGCGATCCGCGACGCGGGCTTTAGCGGCCCGGTGACCATCGAATTCGAAGGCTGGGAGGACTGCCTGCTGGCCTGCGAGCGGTCCCTCGCGGCCGCCACAGATCTTCTGGAAAGGAACTGACCGCCATGACCACCACCCCTGACACCGCGTCCGACGCCCCGAACCTCCCGCCCGACGCCCCGTTCCGGGTGGGCGTCATCGGCGCCGGCACCATCGCCGGCGCGCACCTGGGCGCCTACCGCGACACCCCGGGCGTGCAGATCACCGCGGTCGCGGACATGAACCTCGAGCGCGCCCAGCAGGTGGCCGACGAGTACGGGGCCGCGCGCGCCTACGCCGATCCGCATCAGCTGCTCGCCGATCCTGAGGTGGAAGGCGTCTCGGTGTGCACGTGGAACGACTCGCACGCCTCCTGGGCGATCGCCGCGATCGAGGCCGGCAAGCACGTGCTGGTGGAGAAACCGCTGGCCCGCACCGTGGAGGAAGCGGAGGCGATCCAGCGGGCCGCCGAGGGCACGGACCGACTGGTGCAGGTGGGGTTCGTGCGCCGCCACGCCCCGAACTGCCAGGTGCTGAAGTCCTTCATCGACGCGGGGGATCTGGGCGAGCTGTACTACGCCAAGGCCTCGCTGATCCGCCGCATGGGCAACCCCGGCGGCTGGTTCGCGGACAAGGAGATCGCTGGCGGCGGCCCGCTGCTGGACATCGGCATCCACGTGCTGGACCTCGCCTGGTATCTGATGGGCGCGCCGAAGGCGGTGGCGGTCTCCGGCAGCACCGTTGAGAAGCTCGGCAACCGCGCGAACATCACCTCCATGCCGCGGTACACCGCCGCGGACTACGACCCCACGAAGAACACGGTCGAGGACCTCGCGAGCGCCATGATCCGCTTCGAGAACGGAGCGAGCATGCTGCTGGACTGCTCGTACTCGCTGCACGCGCTCGAGGATTCGATCGCCGTGTCCGTGTACGGGGACAAGGGCGGGGCGGAGGTGGAGCCGCGACTGCGCCTGGCCACCGAGATGCACGACTCCGTGGTGAACATCGACCCGCAGATCGCCTCGCCGACCTTCGACTTCGGGCTCGGCTTCCGCAACCAGGTGGCGAACTTCGTCGCCGCCGCACAGGGCCGCGAGGAGAGCATCGCCCCGCTCGAGCACGGCGTGGAGATCACCCGCATCCTTGCCGCCGTGTACGAGTCCGCGGAACTGGGGCGCGAGGTGCGGCTGGACTGAGCGCGTCGGCCCTCATCCCCGTATTCGCGCCCATCCTCACATCGCGTTCTCGGGTCCTGCGTACCGATACTGGTACGCAGGACCCGAGAAGGCGTGGGGCAGCACCCGAGAAGGCGTGGGGCGGGACCCGAGAAAGCGTGGGGCGGGACCCGAGAAGGCGCTGCGCCCGCTGAGCGCGGTGGTCGACCGATCGAGAGGGGGTGGACATGAAGGCGCTGCTGACCGGTCCGCGCGGCCGACGGCTTCTGCTCGAGCTCGCCGTCCGACTCTCCGATGCGGTGAGAGAGGCCCTGTTCGACCTCGCGTACGCGCACAATCCCGGCCGCGACACGTCCTGCGTGCTCGTGACCTGGGGCGATGTGGAGCCGCGGAAGGCGGCGAGCATCGAGGAGCTCACCGCGCTGCTCCGCGCCCTGCCGGAGGATCCGCTCTCCCCGGATCTCGTGCACGAGGCGCTGGGGGCTTCCGTGGACTCCGCGATGTACTGGCAGGAGCCCGACGGAGAGGACGTGGTCGCAAGCATGCCCAGCGTGCAGGAGGCGCTCGCCCCTCTCGCCGAGCGGGTGTCGACGATCGCGTGGACCGCTCCGGCCCCCTCAGTGCAGCATCTGCTGGAGTGGGAGCCGCCCATCCCCGCGGCGCGGACTGATCTCGCCGCCTGGGTGCGCTCCACCCGTGATGCGGAGCAGCAGGCGCGCAGGGAGCGGCCCCAGGACCCTACGGCCGCGTGGAGCGGCTCCTGGTGGTCGATTCCGCTCGACCAGCCAGTCACCTATGACGAGGTGCCGCGCGCGCTCGACCTCATCGAAGATGAACTGGGCTGGGAGAAGTGCACGACCACGCCCGTGCAGGGGCCGACGGAGGTCCTCGAGATCACCGGCGCTGAGGACTGGGCGAAGCTGTGCCGCGAGCATCCGCTCGAGGTCACCGCCTCACGTCGGCACGACTGGTACCGGGTGACCGGCCGCGACGGCACCTGGGTGATTCCCGACTGGGAGGCTGTCTCGCGGCGATGGGGCGCCGTACACCTCACGGTGCTCGGCTATCTCACCGCCGCCACGACGCTGATCGACGTGGCCGACGGGGTCGCCAGCGTCATCGCCGGCTGGAATCCGGGGTCCACGCTCTGGCTGCGAGAAGCGCCCGGCAAACCCATCGGCCCCTCTCAGCATTGGCGCTGGCGCGACGACGATGACGGTGCAGGCCGATGGCACCCCGTCGACCCGTAAGCTCACCCCATGACGGAACGCACCACGTACCTCCTGGTCGACGGCGAGAACATCGATGCGACGCTCGGCATCTCGGTGCTGGGCCGCCGCCCGCAGCCGGAGGAGCGCCCGCGCTGGAACAAGCTGCTGGATCACGCGCAGCAGGCCTGGGGCCAGCCCACAAAGGGCCTGTTCTTCCTGGCTGTGGACGAGTCACTGCCCTCGAACTTCGTGCAGGCGCTGCTGGCGATCGGGTACAAGCCCGTGCCGCTGCGCGGCGCCGGCAAGGTGGTGGACATCGCGATCCAGCGGACCGCCGAGGCGATCGTCGACATGGACGCCGACGTGATGCTCGTCAGCCACGACAAGGATTTTGTGCCGCAAATGCAGCGCCTGGCCGAGGCGCCCGCGCGGCGTCTCGCGCTCGTGGGCTTCAAGGAGTTCATGGCGAACGAGCTCAAGGACGTGCCCGGCATCGAGGTGCATGACCTCGAGTACGACGTGCAGGCCTTCACCAGCCGCCTGCCGCGGGTGCGGATCATCGACATCGACGAGTTCGACCCGCTGGAGTTCCTATGAGCCGTCGCTGGCAGGCCAAGTCGACCTCGCTGCTGCCGGAATGGGCGGCCGTTCTCCAGCTCGGCAACATCGTGCTGGGCGCGGCGGGCCTGGTGGCGCTGGTGGCGATGCGCAACATTGCGCGGGACACGCACCGGCCCGTGTGGTCCGCGTTCATGGGCGTGTTCGGGCTCGGGCCGTCGCTGCTGTGGCTGCTCGTGAAGCTCGTCATCGAGTTCTGAGCAGTCCGCTCATGCGAAATCCCCTGCGACCGTGCTGGTCACAGGGGATTTCACCGGGTGCGCAAGGGGGGACTTGAACCCCCACGCCCGCGAAGGCACACGGACCTGAACCGTGCGCGTCTACCAATTCCGCCACTTGCGCGTATCTCCGGCACCGGGTCATAGGCGCCGAGGCCGAAGGTTCCCTCAGAGTACTCCGCGATGAGCACTGGCCCAAACCAGATCCGAGGACAGTAACGAACACCACGTCATCTGGGCCCCCTCACAGCCGCGCCCGGATCCACGCCACGATGAGCTCCGGGCTGAACGGCCCGTCCACGTGGCCCCAGGCTCCGAGCACCGTGGTCAGCAGCTCGGGTGTCGCCGCCCGCGCAGCCAGCACCTCGGTGTGCCGGGCAGGCTCCACCGAGAGATCCGCCCGGCCCGCGAGCTGCAGGATCGGGATCCCGGCCAGGCGCTGCGGGTCATCGCGCGCGGGGTCAGATCCGCTCTGCCGCTCCGCGAGGTCGTCCCAGGAGCTCGCACCGTATGCCTCCCACACCCCGTGCTCGGGCGTGAACGTGTGCGTATCCACCACGCCGTTGACGGTCACGACGCCCAGCAGATCCGGCAGCACCCGGTGCGCGGCGATGTTCAACGATGCGAGCCCGCCCATGGAGAACCCGAAGGCCACGACACGCCGCACCGGAGTGAGAGCTGCCGCCGCCGTATAGGCCTCGCGCGCACCCTCGAGGGCCTGTGCATTGCCCCAGGAAGCCTCCCCGCCCTGCCGATGCGTGGCCGCATGCCAGCCCTGCGCGAGCCACAGCTCGAGGTCCTGACGGTGCCGCTCATGCTCGAGGAAGTCGTGGTCCGCACTGTGCCCATGCGAGGCGATGACGAGCACCCCGTCGGCCGAGGTCTCCGGCGGAAGGTAGAGGGTGCCGACGGTGGCACCGTCAGCGTCCCGGATAGGGCGGCGGTTCATGCTGCGCCCTCTTCGCGCGGCCCATCGAGGATCAGGGCGATCGCCGCCTCAGCGTTCGCCCGCCCGGCGCCGCTGGTGAGCACGAGCGCATCATGCGCGGGGGCGCTGTCGCGGGTGCCGGTGTGAATCACGACGGCATCGGGCCTCGCGGCGAGCACGGCGCGCAGCCGCTCCCCCTCCTCCGCATCGGTTACCGGAGCGCGGCACACCACCATCACAGCGGCACCCTCCGGCAGCTCGGCAAGATCCAGGTCAGGGCCGATGAGGGCCTGCTCGTCCCGGCTCTGCACAGCGAGCTCGAAGCTGCGGGTGAAGCGCCCGGCGGCCTGGTTGACGCGGCGCCGCACATCCAGCAGCACGGGCTGCCCGGTGCGCTGCACCGCACCGCGCGCGATCACCGCGGCGCGCGCGGCCCGCGCCCCGAGCTGCTCAAGCTCCGTGACGATCTCCTGGAGATCCTCGCGCGGCGCCTGCTCGCGGTGCGCGGCGGCCCGTTCCCGCAGTCGGGCGATGCGGCGCTGCGGCTCCGCCAGCTGTTCCGGGCTGAGCCGGCCGGCATCGAGGGCCTGGACGATCCCCGCGACGGCGAGCTCGAACTGCGCCTCATCATCCCGGCCCATCGTGTGCCCCAGGCACAGCAGGTCCGCGCCCGCCTCGAGCGCCTGGATGCACACCTCCCCGAGACCCGCGGCGGACACCGCCCCCATGTCCAGAGCATCGGTGATGATCGCGAGGTCTTCCCCGCCCGGCAGCTCCCGTACGAGCGCAGTGACCGCGGGCTCAAGGGTCCCGGGCCGGGAGCCGAGCGCGGGGATCAGCAGATGCCCGGTCATCACGGAGTCCATGCCCGCTGCTGCGGCGGCAGCGAACGGCGGCAGGTCGCGCTCACGCAGGGTGTCGACGGGGATATCCAGGGTGGGCAGGGACAGGTGGCTGTCCACGAGGGTGTCCCCGTGGCCGGGGAAGTGCTTGCCGCAGGTGAGCACCCCGCCCTCGGCGAGCCCCTGCACCATGGCGGCGCCGTGCCGGGAGACCACCTCGGCGCTGGGTCCGAAGGAGCGCACCCCGATGACGGGGTTGTGCGGCTCGGAGGCCACATCGAGCACGGGGGCGAGGTCCATGTCGATGCCGACGGCCCGCTGCAGGCGCCCCAGCATCCGACCGCTCTCACGCGTGAGCTCCACATCATCGGCCGCGCCGAGCGCCGCGGCACCGGCCAGGGAGGAGCCGCCGGCGGCCTGCAGGCGGGAGACGTCACCGCTCTCCTCATCGGCCATCACGAGGACGGGACCGGCCGCATGCAGCTCGGCGCTGAGCGCGCGGGTGGTCTCCAGGTCCGGGGTGTTGGGGGCGAACAGCAGCACACCGGCCAGCCCGTCGGCGATCGCGGTGCGCAGCCAGGTGGGGACGGTGGTGCCATTCATGCCGGGCACCAGGACGGACAACGCGAGCGCGCGATGCTCGGCGCGGCGTCGGGGGTCGTTCATGCAGGGCTCCTCTCGACCTCAACCCACCCGGACGACAATCCTTTGCATCCACGATGGCGGGTATGTAAATTGTATCCACACATTGTGATCCGCATCTCGATGAGGAGTCTGCCCGTGGTTGTCACCAAGGGGACCGGCCTGGATCGCCTGCTGGCCGATCCCGCCCTGATCCCGGACCGCCCCACCCTGCTGTGCGCGAACTACACCTCGGTGGCCGCCGATCTCACGCGCGGCCTCGACGGCCTGGTCGCCGCCGGGATCCCGCTGGTGGGCGTGCTGACCCCGGAGCACGGCTACTGGGGTGCCGCCCAGGCCGGGGACAGCGACGGCGATGGCCGCGATGAGCGCACCGGCGTGCCGCTGCTGGACACCTACCGCCTGGATCCCCCCGCGATCGCCGAGCTGATCCGCCGCTCCGCGGCCGAGCAGATCCTGCTGGACCTGCAGGACATCGGCACCCGCTTCTACACCTACATGTGGACGATGCACGACGTGCTGTGCGCCGCGCAGGACGTCGGCATCCCGCTGATCATCGCCGACCGTCCCAACCCCCTGGGCCCCACGGTCCAGGGCCCGGGCCTGGAGGAGAGCTGCTCGAGCTTCATCGGCCGGGTGGACATCCCGCTGCGTCACGGCCTGACCATCGGGGAGCTCGGCACCTGGTTCGCCCGCCGCCGCGCATGCGCAGACCTCGTGAGCGTGCTCGAGGCCCGCCCCGGGGCCGACGATGATCCGCTCGCGCCAGAGCGCTGGGTGATGCCCTCGCCGAACATCCCCACCCCCACCACCGCGGTCCTGTACCCGGGGCTCGGCCTCATCGAGGGGACCTCGCTCTCGGAGGGCCGCGGCACCACGCGTCCTTTCGAGCTGATCGGCGCCCCCTGGACCGATGCCCGCCTGGCCGCCGCCCTGCGGGAACGCCAGCTGCCCGGGGTGGAGATCCGCAAGGCGATGCTGCGGCCGATGTTCTCCAAACACTCCGGGCTCACGCTGCACGGCGTGCAGATCCACGTCATCGATCCCGCGGCGCTGGATCCTCTCGCCGTGGGCTTCGCGGTGATCGATGCGGCGCATCGCCTGTACCCCGAGCAGCCCATTTGGCGCGAGCAGACCGATCTGGTGCCGCCCCGGCCCGAGGGGCATCCGCCCTTCATCGACCTGCTGTGGGGCTCGCCGGCCCTGCGCCACGGCATCGACGCCGGGAAGGACCTCGCCCAGGTCCTCGCCGACTCGCCGCCCGCTCCGTCCCCGCAGGAGGATCTGCGGTGAGGGCGCGCACGATCCTCGCCGTCGGCGGTCATATCGGGGACATGGACCTCGCGGCGGGACCGCTGCTGGCCCAGAACGTCCTGGACGGCGGGCGGTCCGTGCTCGTGGCCCTCACGGCCGGGGAGCGCGGCCATCCGCGCCTGGGGCAGCAGGAGTACCGGGCGCAGAAGATCGCAGAAGCGCAGGAATTCGCCCGCGGCATCGGCGCCGAGTTCCACCTGGTGGGAGAGGTGGCCGATGGGGAGCTGACCGACGTGGAGCAGGCGGCCCGCGAGCTCGTGCCGCTGCTGCGCGAGATCCGTCCGGAGCTGCTGATCGCGCATTGGCCGCGCAGCATCCACACCGATCACACCTGCGCCTCCCACGCCGCCCAGCGGGCTCGACTGCTGAGCGGCCTGCCGGGCTTCGCGCCAGAGCTCGGGGAGCGCCACGGCATCGCCGAGCTGCTGTTCACCGAGAACTGGGAGGACGCCGAGGGCTTCACCCCCACCTGCGCGGCGGAGATCTCCGAGGACGCGTTCCAGGCCTGGTCCGCGGCGATCTCCGGGCAGGCCTTCGCGCGCGGGGAGACCTACGGCTTCCGCTACATCGACTACTACACGGCGCAGATGACCCTGCGGGGCTGTCTCGCGGGCCTGCCGCGCGCCGTGGCCCTCGCCGCCGACCCCACCCCGATGCTGGAGACGCTGCCATGACCACCCCGAGGATCTCGTCCCGCCCGCTGCGCCCCGGTGATCTGGAGGCGATGGCAGAGCTGCTGGGCCGCTGCCTGCCCACCGATCCCGTCTCGCCGCGTCTGCTGCGCGACCGCGTGCTGCTGGAGCCCAACCATCGGCCCGGCGGACTCCAGCTGGCCGAGTCCGGGGATGGCACGCTTTTGGGGTTCCTCTACGCGACCTGCGCCGAGGGCGGCATTCCCGCTCAGCCGGAGCAGGGGTACCTCACGGTGGGGGCAGTGGATCCCGCTCTGCCCGATGCCGGGGACCTCGCCGGTCGCCTGGTGGATGGAGCGCTCGAGCATCTGCGGGAGCGGGGCGCCCGGCAGGTGACCATCGGCGGGTATCCGCAGGGGTACTTCTGGCCCGGGGTAGACCGCACCGCCTGGCCCCAGATGCATGAGCTGCTGCTCGCCCACGGCTTCACCGCGCAGGGCGAGTCCGTGGCGATGCGCATCAGCCTGGATGGCTGGCAGATCCCCGAGCAGGACCGGGAGCTGCGCGCGCAGCAGGAGGCCGCGGGATACCGCCTCAGCCTCGCAAGCGCCGACGATATGCCCGAGACGATCGCCTTCGCCGCGACGCGTCTGGCCCCGGACTGGGCGACGATCCTGCGCGCAGCCGCCCCCGAGCAGGACGACGGCCGCCACGTGCTGATCATCCGCGCGCCCGACGGTCACGTGGTGGGGGTGTCCACCTACGGCTCGTATCGGGATTCGATCGAGCGGTTCGGTCCCTACGGGGTGGATGAGGAGCAGCGCGGCCGAGGGCTCGGGCGCACCCTGCTCAACGCCACCCTGCGCGCCCAGCAGGCCGAGGGCGCGCACACCTCGTGGTTCCTCTGGACCGGGGAGCACTCCCCCGCCGGGATCCTCTACAGGAAAGTTGGTTTCGAGGTGTATCGGCGCTTCACCACCATGCGTCGCGCCCTGTGACCACGGCGCTGACCGGAACCGTCGGCCGGCACCGTCGGTACTGCAGGTCACGAAGCGGTCTCAGTAAGTGTTTTACGGCACTACCCGTCGCGTAAGAAAATTACTATCGAGCCCACGCTGTGATGGGTGACACCTCAGCACCCGGCCGTGCACCGCAGCACGGCGACGTCGGCGGACCACCGCAGTTCCCCACTTCCGTCCCCGCCCCGGGGACCAGCCCCTCGGAAAGGACCACCATGCTCATCTCACGACGACGTGCGATCGCCGCCGGAGCCGCCGGCGCAGTGACCACCGCGGGTCTCGCCGCCTGCAGCGGCGGATCCGGTGGCGGCGGGGGCGGCACCGGGGGCGGCGGCGACAACCGCCAGCTGCCGCCGCTGACGCTCTACCCCGTCGGCGCCAACACCTTCCAGCAGAACTTCAACCCCTTCAGCCCCACCTCGCTGAACGGCTCGCGCTCCTTCGTCTACGAGCCGCTCATGATCTCCACCCCGATCCAGCTGGGCAACCAGATGCCGTGGCTCGCGGAGTCCATGGAGTACAACGAGGACGGCACCGTCATCACCTTCACCCTGCGCGAGGGTGTCACCTGGAGCGACGGCGAGGCCTTCGATGCCGATGACGTCGTGTTCAACTTCCTGATGATGCGCGACGAGCCCGCTACCAATACCACCGCCCGCCCCATCAAGGACGCTAAGGCCGTGGACGAGCTCACCGCCGAGGTCACCTTCGAGACCCCGCAGCTGGCCTACCGCGAGGCCATCGGCAATATCCAGATGCTGCCCGAGCACATCTGGAAGGACCTCGACCCCATCGAGGCGGTCATCGAGGAGCCCATCGGCACCGGCCCCTACGTGCTGGGCCAGTTCGGCGAGCAGCTGTACACCCTCACCAAGCGCGAGGACTACTGGAACGAGGAGGGCTTCCAGGTCCCCGAGCTGCAGTTCCCCGCCATCACCGGTGAGACCTTCGTCAACACCCTCGCCGCGGGCGATATCGACTGGGCTGGCGGCTTCGTCGCCAATGTCGAGGACATCTACCACAAGGCCGATCCCGAGAACCGCGGCACCTGGCTGCCCGGTGCCGGTGTCGTCTCTCTGATCCCCAACAGCGAGAACGAGCTGTGGGATGACGTGGAGCTCAAGAAGGGCCTGTCCTACGCGATCAACCGCCAGCAGATCTGCGAGGTCGCGATGCAGGACTACGTCAAGCCCGCGCATCCCACCGCGCTGCCCAAGCCCACCTTTGAGGACGCGATCTCCGCGGAGTACACGGATGCGGAGTTCACCTACGACCCCGAAGAGGCCAACCGCATCCTCGATGAGGCCGGCTACGAAAAGGGTTCCGACGGGATCCGCGTGGCCCCGAACGGTGACAAGCTCGACTTCACCGTCGAGCTGCCCTCGGACTGGGTGGACCTCATCGACGTCGCCACGCTCCTGGGCGAGCAGTTCGAGAAGGTGGGCGTCAAGCTCACCCCGCAGGGTGTGTCCCTCGAGTCGTACATCGAAAAGCGCGGCACCGGCCAGTTCGTGCTCAACCTGGGTGCCTTCGGCGCCGGGAACACCCCCTTCGACATGTACCGCTACATGATGAGCTCGGAGTACAAGGTGGACTCCGGCGCGGTCACCCAGAACTTCGGCCGGTACTACGACGAGGACGCCGACGCCGCCTTCGAGGCGTACTCGGTCGCCGCCGATGAGGACGCCCGCGCCGAGGCCATCGGCGACCTGCAGCAGATCATGGTCGAGCAGATGCCGAACATTCCGCTCTACCCGGCGCCGAACTGGTTCCACTACAACACCGAGAACTGGACCGGCTTCCCGAACGACGATGACCCCTACGCCCTGGGCGCACCGTTCCAGACCCCGGACCGGCTGCTGATCGTCCAGAAGCTCACCCCGAACGAGGGCTGATCACAGCCGACGGGTCGGGAGCCTCCCCGCGGGGCTCCCGACCCGTCGGCCCCCGTCCCCGCTGTCACCGCTTTCTTCGAAACGCCCCATTCCGACTCCCGCACCCGGAGGACCCGCAGTGAAGTATCTGTTGCGGAAGGTCCTGCTCTACACGTTCATCCTGTGGGCAGCGATCACCTTGAACTTCCTCATCCCGCGCCTCATGCCCGGTGACCCCGTCACCCTGCTCATGGAGCGGATGGAGGGACAGATCTCCCCCGACGCCGTCGCGGCTCTCACCGCCGCCTACGGCATCTCCGACGAACCGCTGCTGGTGCAGTACATCCAGTACATGGGACAGATCCTCACCGGTGACTTCGGGCGCTCCATCACGTACTTCCCGGTGCCGGTCAGCGAGATCGCGCTGAGCGCCCTGCCGTGGACCCTGGGCCTGGTGGGCACCACCACTGTGCTGAGCTTCCTGCTGGGCACGGGCCTGGGCGTCATCCTCGCCTGGCGGCGCGGCCGGCTCTCGGACTACACCCTGCCGGCCCTGACCTTCCTCAACGCCGTGCCGTACTTCTGGATGGCGCTGCTGCTGGTGCTCGTGTTCTCCGTGAACCTGGGCTGGTTCCCGGTGGCGGGCGGCGCGGACCGCTTCCTGGTGCGCGGCTGGTACCCGGAGTACATCCTCTCGGTGCTCTACCACTCGCTGCTGCCGGCGATCACGATCATCCTCAGCTCCTTCGCCGGCAGCGTCATCGGCATGCGCAACATGACCGTGACCGTGCTGGGCGAGGACTACGTGACGATGGCCGAGGCGAAGGGCCTGCGCCCGCGCACGGTGCTGTTCACCTACGGGGCGCGCAACGCGATCCTGCCGTCCATCACCGGTTTCGCCATGTCGCTGGGCGCCGTGGTGAGCGGCTCGATGCTCACCGAGGTCATCTTCAACTACCCCGGGATCGGGTACATCCTGTTCCAGGCTGTGCAGGGCCAGGACTTCCCCCTCATGCAGGGCCTGTTCCTCATGATCTCCTTCACCGTGATCCTCGCGAACCTCCTCGCGGACGTGGTGTACGTGTTCCTGGATCCGCGCACTCGAGTGGAGGCCTGAGATGAGCCGTATCTCCCGTTTCATCCCCACCTCGGGCAAGGTCCGGGCCGGGCTCGTGATCGTCATCATCTTCGTGCTGATCGCGATCTTCGGGCCGATGATCACCCCCTACGGTCCGCGCGCCTCCGGTCCCGAGATCCTCTCCGGCCCATCCGCCAAGCACTGGTTCGGCACCACCCAGCTGGGGCAGGACGTCTTCTCCCAGTTCGTGCACGGCGCCCGGGTCTCCCTGCTGGTGGGCCTGTTCGCCGGGGTGTTCTCGCAGATCATCTCCGTGGTGGTCGGCCTGATCGGCGGCTACCTGCGCGGCACCGTGGATGACATCCTGTACATCCTCACCTCGGTGTTCCTGGTGATCCCGGGGCTGCCGCTGCTGGTGGTGCTCACCGGCTGGCTGCCCACCCAGGGCATGGTCTCCGTCGCGATCGTCATCACCATCACGTCGTGGGCGGGTGCGGCCCGTGTGCTGCGCGCTCAGACCCTCTCGCTGCGCAACCGCGACTTCGTCGAGGCGGCGCGTGCCACCGGCGAATCGCGGCTGCGGATCATCTTCGCGGAGATCCTGCCCAATGCCCTGCCCATCGCCGTCAGCGGCTTCATCTTCTCGGTGATCGGCGCGATCCTCGCCGAGGCCGGGCTGTCCTTCCTGGGCATCGGCTCGCTGACCACCACCAGCTGGGGCTCCATGCTGTACTTCGCGCAGAATGCGCAGGCACTGCGCATCGGCGCCTGGTGGTGGTTCATCCCGCCGGGCTTCGCGATCTCCGCGATCGGCGCCGGGCTGGCGCTGATCAACTTCGGCATCGACGAGTACGCCAACCCGCGCCTGCGCACCGAGCGCTCCCGGGCGAAGTCCGCCCGGCCCGGTCTGCTGGCCGCGGCGGGCGGCGGCAGCACCGAGGTCTCCAGCACCGCCGGCGGCGCCGAGATCTCGGTGGAGACCGCCCCGGCCGGGGAGGCTCCCGTGGACGCCGAGGAGGTCGACCAGCACATCGCTCCGTCGATCCGCCCGGTGCAGGTGCCCGGCGAGCCGATCATCACGGTGGAGAACCTCGTGGTGGACTACCCCTCCGCGGAGGGCACCACTCGCGCGGTGGACGATGTGTCCATCACCCTGCATCGCGGGGAGCTGCTGGGCCTGGCCGGTGAGTCCGGCTCCGGCAAATCCACCCTCACCAACGCCATCACCCGCCTGCTGCGCAATCCCGCGAAGGTGGTCAGCGGCTCGGTGACCTACCACCGCGATGAGGAGTCCGGCGGCGGGGACGTGGACATGCTGGCCCTGGACCCCGAGTCGCTGCGGGCCATGCGCTGGACCGAGATTGCCATCGTGTTCCAGAGCGCCATGAACGCCCTGAACCCGGTGATCACCGTCGGCGCCCAGTTCGATGACGTGATCGCCAAGCATCGTCCCGATCTCAGCGCCTCCGAGCGCCGGGCGATCGCCCGGGACCGGCTGGTGAAGGTGGGGATCGACCCCGACCGCATCACCTCCTACCCGCATGAGCTCTCCGGCGGAATGAAGCAGCGGGTGGCGATCGCGATCGCCCTGGTGCTGGACCCGGACGTGATCATCATGGATGAGCCGACGACGGCCCTGGACCTGCTGGTGCAGCGCGAGGTGCTGGACCAGATCATGGCCCTGCGGGAGACCTTCGGCTTCGCAATCATCTTCACCACGCACGACCTGTCGCTGCTGCTGGAGATCTCCGATTCGATCGCCATCATGCAGCGCGGGAAGCTCGTGGAGTACGGGCCGGCGATGGACGTGTACACCGCCCCGGGCCACCCCTACACGCGGATGCTGCTGCAGTCGCTGTCCAACCTAGGAGCACAGCTGTGAACGTCCCGACCTCCGCGCCGGACACCACCCCGTCGGCCACTCCGATCCTGCGGGCGCAGAACATCGTCAAGGACTTCCGCGGTCCCCGGAAGGGCCTCGCCCGCACCACCTTCCGTGCCGTGGACGACGTCTCGGTGGATCTGCATCAGGGCCGGGTCACCGCCCTGGTGGGCCAATCCGGCTCCGGCAAGTCCACCATGGGCCGCATGATCGCGCAGCTCATCCCGGTCACCTCCGGGCAGATCCTGCTGCACGGCAAGGACGTCACCGGCATGAAGGGCGCCCGGTTCCGGCAGTACACGAAGACCGTGCAGATGACCCTGCAGGACCCCTTCTCCTCCCTGAACCCGGTGCATCGGATCTCCTACACGCTGGGCCGGGCCCTGACCATCCACGGCAAGGCCAAGGGCGCCGATGAGGTGGAGGAGAAGTCCCTCGACCTGCTGCGCAAGGTGAACCTCGATCCGCCGGAACGGTATCTGCACCGCTACCCGCATGAGCTTTCCGGCGGCGAGCGCCAGCGCATCTCCTTCGCCCGTGCTCTGGCGGCGGAGCCGGAGGTGCTGGTGGCCGATGAGCCGGTGTCGATGCTCGATGTGACGATCCGCAAGGAGATCCTGGACCTCATGGACGGCCTGCGCCGCACCGAGGACCTCGCGATCCTGTACATCACGCACGATCTGGGCTCGGCCCGCACTTACTCCGACGACACCCTGGTGATGCACCGCGGTGTGGTGGTCGAGCGTGGCACGAGCGCCGCGGTGATCGATGATCCGCAGCATGAGTACACGCAGCGCCTGCTGGCCGCCGCCCCGAACCCGCGGCGCCGCCGGGAGGGTGCGGCCGGCGGGAGGCACGCGTGATGGTGGCACGGATCGACGTCGACGGCGGCCCGGGTCGTACGGGGGCACCCGACGGGGAGCGTCAGACGGCGCGTGAGGATGAACGGCTCGCGGAGCTGTCCACCGAGAGCCAGGATGAGCGGCTCGCAGACCTGGACCGCCGCTCCACCATCGGCGTGCTGGAGGCCCTGAACGACGCCGAGGCGGAGGTTCCCGCCGCGGTGCGCCGCGCGCTGCCGCAGCTCACTGCCCTGGTGGATGCGACGGCGGAGCGGCTGCAGGCCGGTGGGCGCCTGCTGTACGTGGGCGCCGGCACCTCGGGCCGGCTGGGCGTGATCGACGCCGCCGAATGTCCGCCCACCTTCCATACCGACCCCGAGCTGGTGCAGGGCCTCATGGCCGGCGGCCAGGGGGCGATGTTCGTAGCCGTCGAGGGGGCGGAGGATGACCCTGAGCTCGGCGCGGCCGATCTCGCCGCGGTGGCGGTGGGCCCGCGGGATGTCGTCGTCGGGATCACCGCGAGCGGGCGCACCCCGTATGTGCGCGGCGCGGTGCGGGCGGCCCGGGAGGCCGGGGCGCTGACCGCCGCCGTGGTGTGCAATGCCGACAGCGTGCTAGCCACCGAAGTGGATATTGCGATCGAGGCCGTGGTCGGTCCGGAGGTGCTCACCGGGTCGACCCGTCTGAAAGCCGGTTCGGCGACCAAGCAGGTGCTGAACATGCTGTCCACCGCGGTGATGGTGCGCCTGGGCCGAGTGCATGGCAATCTCATGGTGGACGTGTCGGTGACCAATGAGAAGCTGCGGGCGCGCGCGGAACGTCTGGTCGCGACGATCACGGGAGCCGATGCGTCCGCTGCCGCTGCGGCCCTGCGCGCCGCGGATGACCGGGTCAAGACGGCCGTGGTGATGCTCGAGCGCGACACTGATCGGGCCGGGGCGGAGAAGCTGCTGGAGGCGGCCGGTGGTCGCCTGGGCGAGGTCATCGACGGCTGAGAGGAGGCCGGGATGAACATCCTGACCCGCATCAACGGGCTGCTGCCGGAGCTGCGGCCGGCTGAGCGTCGGGTGGCCGATGCGATCTTGGCCGATCCCGGGGCGGTGGCCCGCGACACGATCACGGCGCTGGCCGATCGCTGCTCTACATCGGCGCCGACGGTGGTGCGCTTCTCCCGCCGCCTGGGCTTCTCCGGCTACCCGCAGCTGAGGCTGCAGCTGGCCAAGGACGTCGGGATGATGGAGGCGCAGCAGGAGGAGGAGATCCCGGAGGATCCCGAGCAGCCGCTGCTGGGCGTGGTGGCCCGCATCCGCAGCGCGAACGTGCAGGCGGTGCAGGAGACCGCGGGGACGCTCGACCTGGCGGCGCTGCAGCGGGCGGCTGCGGCGGTGGTGGAGGCGCGGCGGATCACGCTACTGGGCATCGGTGGCAGTGGGGTGGCGAGCCTGGACCTGTACCAGAAGCTCACGCGCCTGGGGCTGCCGGCTGCGCGGGTGAGTGAGCGGCATGAGGCCCTGACCGTGCTGGCCCTCGAGCGGCCCTCGGATGTGGTCATCGCAATCTCGGATTCCGGGGGGACGGTGGATGTCATCGAGCCGGCGAAGCTCGCCGCCGAGCGCGGTGCGACGGTCATCGCGATCACCAACCATCCCGCCTCGATGCTCGCCGACCTGGCCGAGGTGGTGCTGGTGACGGCCTCGCGGGAGTCCGCGCTGCGGCCCAGCGCCATGGCCTCCCGCACCGCGCAGCTGATGGCGGTGGACTGCCTGTTCGCCGCGATCACCGCGATCGATCCGCAGGCTACCGACGAGGCGCTGGACGCGAGCTTCCGCGCGATCGCCCGCCTCTGACCGGCGGACGCGGCCTCAGCGCATCCCGTCGGCCTCGGCGAAGGCCGCCTCGATGTCCGCCGGGTCGATGCGGTGGCGCACCACCAGCACGTACAGCAGCGTCGCCACGGCGATCGCGGGGATCCCCACGGCGGCGGCGATCATCATGCTGGGGCGCACGAAGATGGTGCCGAGGATCGCCGCGAGACCCAGCAGCCCCACCCCGGCGGTGATAACCCCGCCGGGCATGCGGAACGTGGCCCCCTCGGTGCCGCGGCGGCGGTAGGCGATGAAGGTGATGAGGATCAGCGCCCACACCGTCAGCACTGAGAACACCACGAGGCTCATCATGTAGCCGAACACGCCGCCGACGCCGCTGAAGGCGAGGGTCGCGGCCAGCAACAGACCCAGCGAGCTGATGGCGATGCCCACCAGCGGCACCCCGCGCAGGGTGGTCAGGGCCATCGGCCGCGGCGCGAGGCCATCGGAGGCCAGGGAGTGCATGATGCGGCTGCCGGCATAGAGGTTCGCGTTCGCGGCGCTCAGGGCGGCGATGAGCACCACGGCATTGGTCAAGTGCGCCGCGCCGGGCACCCCCAGTTGGTCGAACACCATGACGAAGGGGCTCGTGGCAAGGTCCTCGCCGGTGGTCGCGGCGGTCCGCCAGGGCACCAGGCACAGCACGATCGTGATGCAGGCGACGTAGAAGATGGCCAGGCGCACCACGGTGGTCCGGGCGGCGGTGCGGATGGAGCGGGCCGGGTCCTTCGCCTCCGCCGCGGTGATGGACAGCAGTTCGATGCCGCCGAAGGAGAACATCACCACCGACAGCGCGACCCACACGGCGGACCAGCCCATCGGGGCGAAGCCCCCGTCGGCCGTGAGGTGGGTGAACCCGGCGGCGGGGGTGCCGGGCAGTCCGGTGAGCACCAGCAGCGCGCCCACCAGGATGAACACGACCACGGCGATGACCTTCACCGAGGACAGCACGAACTCCACGATCCCGAAGGAGCCGACGGAGGACAGGTTGATCCCGATGATCACCGCGGCGAACAGCAGGATCCCGGCCCACAGCGGTACTCCGGGCACCCAGTAGGCCAGGTACGCCGCGCAGGCGACGACCTCCGCGCCGGTCACGCACACGGTGACGATCCAGTACAGCCAGCGCGAGAGGTAGCCCCAGAACGGGGAGAGGTAGTGCGCGGCGAGGGTGCCGAAGCCGCCGCGGACGGGGTGCCGGGACGCCATCTCTCCCATGGCCAGGGCGATCGTCGCGGCGATGAGGGAGCCGATCGCGAAGGACACGATGACGGCCGGGCCGGCGATGCCGATCGCTTCCCCGGAGCCGAGGAACAGCCCGGTGCCCAGCGCCGAGCCCATGGCGATCATCGCCATCTGGCCGTGGCCCAGGGACCGGGCCAGGCCGAATCGGCCGGCGGTGGCGGGGGTCGAGGAGGTGGGAGCGGGGGTGTTCACCCGCTCGAGGATACGAGGTCGCGGCGCGGCGGGGGTGCCGGCGCGTTCGCGTGCAGGCCGCAGCCCCTCGCGTCAGATCTGATCGCGGTACGCGTCGATCGCGTTCTTGGCGTCCTTGAGGCCCGCGCCGGTGTGCTCGCGGTAGACCTTGATGGCCTCGATGTACTTGCCGTCCGCGACGAGACGCTTGCACTCGGACCGTATGCTGCCGGCACGGTCCTCGCGGAGCCGTGCGAGCTCGATCCGATCGAGGCCGGCGCGCTCACCGAGCTCGAGGACGAGGGACTCGAGGTCCCGCACCTGGGCCTGGAGCGCCCTGATCTGCTTCTGGTCCTGCTCACTGCGTGGTCCGAACATGGTCTGAGCCTATCAGGAGGCCCCGCGCACCATACCCGCCCTCCCGGCGCTCGAGCACCGCTGACGGCACGACGGACGACGCGGGAGCACCCACCCGGAGGTGGATGCTCCCGCATCGTCACGTGGAAGGCGGATCAGGCCTTCGCGGCGCCCTTGGCGGCCACGACCTGGACCACGAGGTTCGCGAAGATGTCCTCGTGCAGGCGCACGGTCGCCTTGTGCTCGCCCAGCGAGCGGATCGGGCTGGCGAACTCCACGGTGCGACGGTCGATGTCCTTGTCGAACATCTCCTTCACACCCTCGGCGACCTCCTTGGAGGAGACCGCACCAAACAGGCGGCCGTTCAGGCCGGCGCGCTCAGCGATGACGAGGGGCTTGGACTCCAGGGTCACCTTGAGCGCCTGAGCCTCCTCGAGGCTCGCGATCGCACGCTTGCCGCGGGCGGCGCGCATCTGGTCCAGCTGGCGCTGGCCGCCCTTGGTCCACGGGGTGGCGAGACCGCGGGGCAGCAGGAAGTTGCGCGCGTAGCCGTCCTTGACGTCGACGACATCACCGGCGGTGCCAAGGCCGGTGACCTCGTGGGTGAGGATGAGCTTGGTGGTCATGTGCTTCCCTTCCTCGCTCAGCGACCGGAGGTCGAGTACGGCAGCAGGGCGATCTCGCGGGCGTTCTTCACGGCCTTCGCGATCTTGCGCTGCTCCTGGACGGTGACGCCGGTGACCCGACGGGCGCGGATCTTGCCGCGGTCGGAAATGAACTTGCGCAGCAGCGCGGCGTCCTTGTAGTCGACGGTCTCCAGACCGGCGGCCTTCAGCGGGTTCTGCTTCTTCTTCGGCTTGCGAAGAACAGGCTTGGCCATCGTGGTGCTCCTTCTTTCTACGGGGAGCCCGGGCATGCACCCGGGATGGAATGGAATGGGGGATCAGAAGGGCGGGTCGTCGTATCCGCCCTGGTTGCCGCCGCCGGCCCACGGGTCGGCGTCGGGCTGGCCCTGCGGGCCGCTGTTCTGGTAGCCGCCGGCGCCACCGCCGTAGCCTCCCTGGCCACCGCCGGCGTTCCCGCCGCCGTAACCGCCCTGGCCGCCGCCGAAGCCGCCGCGACCGCCGCCACCGCCACGCTGCACCTTATTGGGCTTCGCGGTGGCGTAGCGCAGGGACGGGCCGATCTCATCGACGTCCAGTTCGATGGTGGTGCGGTTGTTGCCGTCACGGTCGGTGAACGAGCGCTGCTTGAGGCGGCCCTGCGCGACGACGCGGGACCCCTTCTCAAGCGACTCGGCCACGTTCTCCGCGGCATCGCGCCAGATGGAGCAGCGCAGGAACAGCGCCTCGCCGTCCTTCCACTCACCGGACTGGCGGTCAAAGGTGCGCGGGGTGGACGCGATGGTGAAGGACGCGACCGCAATGCCGGACTGCGTGAAGCGCAGCTCGGGGTCAGCGGTCAGGTTGCCGATCACGGTGATCACGGTGTCGTTCGCCATGAATGCTCCTCAGAAGGTGGGGGTGTCAGCAGCGGCCTGACGTCACTTGTCGTCCAGGCGCATCAGCTTGGTGCGCATCACGGACTCGTTCAGACCCAGCTGACGGTCGAGCTCCTGGGCGGTGCTCGACTTCGCGGTGAACTGCAGGACGATGTAGAGGCCCTCGGACTTCTTGTCGATCTCGTAGGCGAACTTCCGCTTGCCCCACACGTCGACCTCGTCGATGGTGCCGCCCTCGTTCGGGATCACCTGGACGAGCTTCTCGAAGGTCCCTGCGACGGTCCGCTCATCGACGGACGGGTCGAGGATGACGACCATTTCGTACTTGCGCATGTTCTGGTACCCACCTCCTGTGGTCTTTCGCGGCCACGGTCTCTCCGTGGCAGGAGGGTTCATGCCATCCGCCCCGCGGCGTCGGCGACGTGCGGAACGGACCGGCTCAGCCTACCGGGCCGGTGGGACATCGGCCACGGCGGGCGGGCGGGATCACACGGCAGCGCGCGTGGGCCGCCGGGCGCGGGGACGAAACGGGCGCCGACGCGACAGCGCAGGGGCACGTCGGCTTCGACGAGGAGCTCTGACCGGGAGCTCAGCGGCGTCGGCCGCGTCCGCTCATCGCCTGCTTGACCCGGGCGTACCAGCCGCCGGTGGCGATACCGCCGCGCACCCCGCCGCCGGCCACCACACCGGCGGTGCGGCCCTGCAGCTGCGTATGGCAGCGCTCGCACAGGTAGCGCCCCGTGATCGAGGTGTGGATGCGGCCGCGGATGCGGCCCTTGCACTGCTCACACATGGCGGCCATGTCTCTGTGTCCTCTCAGCCGATGCCGGCAGCCTGCTCCTCGGCCGTCGGCTTCTCCGTGGGCTTACCCCGCCCGCCACCGCCGCGGCCGGGTTTATCGCCATTGCCCGGCGGATCGGAGGGCTGCTCCTCCGTGGGCTCCGGTTCGGGCTCCTCCGTGGGCTCCGGCTCCGGCTCGTCGGTGGGCTCCGGCTCCTCCGTGGGCTCCTCCTCGGTCGGCTCCTCCTCGGTCGGCTCCTCCTCGGTGGGCTCCTCCGTCGGCTCCTCGCTCGGTTCCTCCTCCTCGGGAGGCGGAGCCTGGGCCGGCTGGGGCTGCGGGGAGGGCTGGCTGCGGCTGCGGATTTCGTTGTCCAGCGGGACCGCGGGCGCAAAGTCGATGAACTCCTGGCCCTCGAGCGAGCGCGACATGATCTGGCCCCAGACGCTGGTGGGCCAGGTGGAGCCGGTGATGTACTGCTCGCCGCCGAAGGGGGTCAGCGACTGCTCCGAGCCGTCCTCGCCGGGCTGGAACATGGCCACGGCGGTCACCAGCTGCGGGGTGAAGCCGACGAACCAGGCCGAGCGCATCTTCTCGGAGGTGCCGGTCTTGCCGGCCACCGGACGCCCGCCCATGATCCCCTCGAGCTTGCGGGCCGAGCCGACGGTCGGCGGCCCCTGCAGGGCCACAGTCGCATTCGTCGCCACGTCCTGGTCCATCGCGCGCTTCTCCTCCTTCTCGTGCTCGTAGCGGGAGGAGCCGTCGGGCCGGGTCACCGACTCGACGATGTAGCGCTCGCGGTGCACGCCTCCGGCGGCGAGGGTGGCGTAGACCTCCGCCATCTCCCCGACCGTCGGTGAGGCGGAGCCCAGCACATTGGCCGCGTCCTCGGTCAGGCCCGGGGTGTCCTCGGGCAGACCCAGCTCGACGGCGACATCCCGCGTGCGCTGCGGGCCGATCTCGAGGTTCAGCTGCGCGTAAGCGGTGTTGATCGAGCTGGCGGTCGCACGCTCCAGGGTGACGGTGCCGTAGGAGGCGTTGGCGAAGTTGTTGACCTCCCAGCCGCCATCGAAGGTCTGCGGGGAGTTGCCCTGCCAGAGCGAGTCCAGCGGGTAGCCGTCCTGCAGCGCGGCGATCAGGGTGAAGGTCTTGAAGATCGACCCGGCCTGCATCCGCGACTGCGTGGCGTCGTTCTGCGCCTGCTTCACGTAGTCCGGCCCGCCGTACATCGCCCGGATCGCCCCCGTCGCGGGATCTAGGGTCATGGTGCCGACGCGATTGTTCTTGGGGCGGTCATCCGGGAGATCCTTGACGGCGTCCACGCTGTGCTTCTGCATCTCCTTGTCGATCGTGGAGATAATGGTGAAGCCGCCGGTGTCGATCTCCTCCTCGGTGAAGCCCTGCTCCAGCAGCTCCTTGCGGACCTCCACGAGCAGGTAGCCCTTGGTGCCGCCCAGCTCGTTCTCGCTGCTGGGCTTGGCGGTCTCGGGGAATTCGAGGGCATCGCCCTCGGCGGGGGTCATCTGCTCGAGGTTCACCTGGCGGGTGATCACGCGATCCCACAGGGAGACCGCCTTGTCCTGATCGTTGGCGGGGTCATAGGCCGACGGGGCCGGGATCACGGCCACCAGCAGTGCGGCTTCGGCGTCGGAGAGGTCCTTCGCGTCCTTGTTGAAGTAGGCCTGGGCGGCTTCCTGCACACCGTAGGCGCCGCGGCCGAAGTAGATCGTGTTCAGGTAGCGGGCGAGGATCTCTTCCTTGCTCAGCTCCTGATCGATCTTCAGCGCCATCACCATCTCGCGCATCTTGCCCAGGTAGGAGGTGTTGGTGCCGGTGTGGTACCGCTCCACGTACTGCTGGGTGATCGTGGAGCCGCCCTGCCGGGCGCCGCCGGAGAGGTTGTTGATCAGGGCTCGCACGATGCCGCGCGGGGAGATCCCGCGGTTCTCGTAGAAGGTCGAGTCCTCGCTGGCCACGACCGCCTGCTTGATGTTCTCGGGGATCTCGTCGGCGGGGATCTCGGTGCGGTTGATCTCGCTGAAGCGCCCCATCTCCGTCTCGCCGTCGGCGTAGTAGACGCGGCTGGACTGGGCGAGGGCGAAGTCGCTCGGAGCGGGCACATCGGTGTCGTTGTACAGCCACACGGCGAAGCCCAGGCCCGCCAGGACCATGAGCGCGAGCGCCCCGGCGATCATCCGCAGGGAGGGGATCCAGCGCCAGGGGTTCTTCGCCCCGGCGCGCGGGTAGTTCAGGAAGTTCTTCTTCTGTCGGCGAGCCGCTGCGGAGCGTGTGCTCGCGGCGCGTTTGCCGGTGCTCTGGGCGCGGGTTCCGCGGGCGGCGCCGCCGGCCGAGGCGGCGCGCTTGCCTGTACGGCTGCTCCCCTTGGGGCTCTGCGCGGCCCGTGGGCGGGAGGACTGTCCGGAGCGCTGTGCGGAGGCACGGCGCACGCCGGCGGCGCGTCGCGCGCTTCCGGACGAGCGGCGGGAATCGCTCATGTCAGCTGTGCTCCTACGGGTCGGTGAGAGGCGGGCACGGCGGTGCCCAGTCCCTCAGTATGCGCACGCTGTGCACACGGGCGGAATGCTAGGGCGGCGAAACACACAGGGTGTGCACGTTCCATGCGGCCCCGCTCACATCGGGCCACGCCGGGCCGAGGGCACCGCCGCCTGCCTGGTCCCGCGCAGATTTCGCGCAGTGTCCTCACTGCGCGGAGCGGGCCTCCCACCAGGCACGCAGCTCCTGCTCGGCGCGCTCTGCGCCCAGCGGCCCATGCTCCATCCGCAGCTCGAGCAGATGCTTGTAGGCCTCGCCCACTTCGCGGCCCGGGGGGATCCCCAGCAGCTCCATGATGGTGTTGCCGTCCAGGTCGGGACGGATCTTTCCGATCTCCTCCTGCTCGGCCAGGTGGTCGATCCGGGCTTCGAGCTCGTCGTAGGCACGCGAGAGCATGCGGGCCTTGCGGCGGTTGCGCGTGGTGACGTCGGCGCGGGTGAGCCGGTGCAGGTGCTGCAGGAGGTCCCCGGCGTCGGTGACGTAGCGGCGCACCGCGGAGTCGGTCCAGGGGTTATCGGCGTAGCCATGGAAGCGCAGGTGCAGCTCCACCAGGCGCGCCACCTTCTTGGTGGTGTCCTTGTCGAAGGTCAGGGCCTTCATACGCTTGGCGGTCATCTTCGCACCGACGGTCTCATGGAAGCGGAAGGTCACCACCCCGCCGGGCTCGAAGCGCCGCGTAGCGGGCTTGCCGATGTCATGCATGAGCGCGGCCAGGCGCAGCACCAGGTCGGGGCGCTCGCACGGCCCGCCGGAGCCGACCGGGGATTCGAGGTCGATCGCCTGGTCCAGCACCGTCAGGGAGTGCTCGTAGACGTCTTTGTGGTGGTGGTGCTCGTCGATCTCGAGCTGCAGGGCCGGCAGCTCGGGCAGCACGTGCGCGGCCAGCCCCAGCTCGGTCATGAGCTCGAGTCCGCCGCGGGGGTGGGCGCCCAGCATGAGGCGCACCAGCTCCTCGCGCACCCGTTCGGCGGAGACGATGGTGATCCGTTCGGCGAGCTCCTCGATCGCATCGGCCGTGGCGTCCTCGATGCGAAAGCCCAGCTGGGAGACGAAGCGCACCGCGCGCATCATGCGCAGCGGGTCGTCATCGAAGGACTGCCGGGGGTCCACGGGGGTGCGCAGAAGGGTGCGCGAGAGGTCCTCGAGGCCATGGAAGGGATCCACGAGCTGCAGGGATGGCAGGCGCACCGCCATCGCGTTGACGGTGAAGTCGCGGCGGGACAGGTCCCCCTCGAGCGTGTCGCCGTACTGGACGGCGGGTTTGCGGGAGGCGGGGTCGTAGCTCTCGGTGCGGTAGGTGGTGACCTCCACCTTCACGCCGTCGCGGGACGCGCCCAGGGTGCCGAACTCCCGGCCCATGTCCCAGATCGCGCCGCCGCGGTTCCAGCGCCGCAGGATCGCCTCGGTGTCATCGGGACGCGCGGAGGTGGTGAAGTCCAGGTCGGCGCTGCTGCGCCCCAGCACCGCATCGCGCACGGGCCCGCCCACGAGCGCCAGCTCATGCCCGGCGGCCTCGAACTCCCGGCCCAGCGCATGGATCTCCTCCGGCAGGGCCTGGAACATGGAGGCCGCACGGGTGCGGGCGGTGGCCAGGTCGGTCATGCGGGGTCCTCGTTCAGGTCGGGGCCGATGGGGTGCTGCGGGGAGAGACTGCGGTGGGGAGGCGGAGGTCTCGTGTGGCCTCCGGCCTCCTACGGTAGCCGCCGCTTAGAGTGGCCCCATGCCGTCCCCTACGCCGTCCGTACGCCCGGTGCTCGCGGCGCTGCTGACGGCCCTGCTGCTCGTTCTGGCGGTGCCGACGGGCCTGCCGGTGAGCCTGGTCGGCACAGCTCAGGCGGCACCTCCCCGGCAGGAGCCGGGCGCCCCGGTGCACCTGGACCTGGTGGAGCTCTCTCCCACGTCACTCGCCCCCGATGGGGTGCTCGAGGCGCAGGTGGAGGTGACGAACACCTCCTCGAAGCCGCTCACCGACGTGGATCTTGAGCTGCGCACCCGCACCCCGCGGGTGACGGATCGGGCGCTGCTGGCGCAGTGGCAGGAGGACACCCAGCCCGATGCGGTGGGGGCGCCGGTGTCCACCTCCGCGGCGCACACCATCCAGCCGGGCGAATCCACGGTGCTGACGGTGCGCACGTCGGCGAAGAAACTGGGCTATTCCCCTGAACCGTACTTCTGGGGCACCCGCCGGGTGTCGCTCACGGTGGTCAGCGAGGACCGTCCACTCGCGGCGCTGCGCAGCTTCGTGGTGTGGCGGCCCGCGGACGCCGAAGAGGAGATCACCCAGTCGGTGCTGCTGCCCGTGACCAGCGCCGATGATGTCCCCCTGGCGATCCGTCCCGAGGTGGACTGGTGGCTGGATCCCGCGCTGCTGGAGGCTCCCGCCCGGGCGATGGATCCGACGCCCCCCAGCGATGGCGGCGGCGCGCAGGAGACCGCGGACCCCCTCGGCACCGTGACCTACGCCCCGGATCCCGCTGCCGTCACGGCCGCCGAAGAGCTCACCGCTGCAGCCCCGGGGCGCACCATTCTCGCCCGGCCCTACGCCCAGGCGGATCTCGTGTCGTTGCAGCAGGCGGGAACCGGCCCGCTCACCGCGGCGGTGCAGCAGGCTGATGCCCGAGTCCGGGACCAACTGGAGGCAGATCTGACGGGGCCGACGACCGGCCTGCCGGCCGCGAGCGCCACGGCGGATCTGATCGATGCCCAGATTCGTGCGGGCGCGAAGGCCCTCGTGCTGCCTTCGGCGGCGCTGCGGGCGGATCCGGCGAGCAACACGACCCCGAGCTCGATCGGCCAGTACACCTCCGAGGCCGGGTCCGTCCCGGTGATCGCCCCGGATCCCGAGCTGTCCACCGAGTTCACCCTACTGACCGCTGAGGCGGACACCGAGCAGATCCGCCAGCGGCTGCTGGCGGAGACGGCGACGATCGCCTCGGAGTACACCGATTCCCCGCGTCACCTGGTCATCGCCCCCAGCGCTGAGGCGGGCCTGGATACGCAGGCAGCCGAGCAGGTGCTCGAGGCGATGCAGGAGGCCCCCTGGATCCGCGCCGGGCGCACCGACGCCCTGCTGGAAGCAGCCCAGCAGGAGACCTGGACCACGAGCCCGCTGGGTGATGAGGAAAATCTGCTGGCTCTGGGCAATGTGGGCCCCATCGATGTTTCGGCCGCGTCTCCCGCCCCTGAGGGGCGCTGGCAGCACATCGATCAGCGATCTCATCCGAGCCCGCTGGATCCGCAGCGCCTGCAGACCCTGTCGCGGACCGAGGAAGAGCTGGTGGCGCTGGGCGAGGTGATGGAGGACCAGACCGCCCTGGAGGAGCCGCGGCGGAAGATCCTGGAGGGCCTGGCCCGCCGATGGCGCACCGATCCGCAGGGGCATGCCCAGCACATCGAGGACGTGACGGAGCAGGTTGCCGCGCTGCGCGGGGAGATCGCGGTCGTTCCGGCGTCCGGCTACAACGTCATCTCCGATACCGCCGGGGTACCGATCACGATCACAAACCGGCTGGACACGCCCATCACCGTGCGCCCGCTGGTGACCTCGGACAAACCGCTCGTGCGCATCGCCCCGCCGGATCCCGTGGTGGTGCCCGCCGGCGGTCAGGTGGATGTGATGGTGGAGGTCGACGCGATCGCCAACGGATCGGTCACCCTCACCACGGTGGTGGCCACGGCCGATGGGCGGCCGCTCAGCGAGCCCGTGAGCACGCCGCTGACCGTGAATCCCTCCTGGGAGAACTGGACCACGTTGCTGCTGGTCATCGCGATGGGGGTGCTCGTGGTGGTGGGGGTGCTGCGAGCCCGCCGCGTCGGGTCGACCACCCGGGCGCCGGGGGTGGCCGGACCCGAGGATCCCGAGGAACTGGCCCGCTCCGGCCGCTCCACCCCTGACACCCACTCGAAGGAGACTCGATGAGCCGGACGATCCGCGTGCAGCATGTGCCGCGCCACCGGCGACAGGGCACACCCTCCAGCCGCTCCACGCTGCTGCGGGCCAGCGCCCTGATGGCGGCCGGTTCGCTCGTCTCACGCCTGCTGGGCTTCGTGCGGACATTCCTGTTCGGTGCGATCCTGGGCGGCTCGATGTCGGCGGCGGCCAATGCCTTCAGCGCCGCCAACACCCTGCCGAACACGATCTGGCTGCTGGTGGGCGGCGGCACCCTGAACGCCATCCTGGTGCCGGCGATCGTGCGGGCGGTGAAGCGGCCGGACCGCGGCAGCGACTACATCTCGCGCCTGATGACGCTCGTGGCGGCGGTGTCGCTGGGGCTGACGCTGGTGTGCCTGCTGGCGGTGCCGCTGCTGCTGACGCTCACCAGCGGCCTGCTGCCCCCGGTGACGTATGCGCTGGCCGTGCAGCTGGGCTACTGGATGATGCCGCAGATCTTCTTCTCGGCGCTGTATGTCATGTGCGGTCAGCTGCTGAACGCGCATGATTCCTTCGGCCCTTACCAGTGGGCTCCGGTGCTCAACAATCTCGTGGGCATCCTGGGGGCGGGCATGTTCCTGGCCGCCTGGGGGACGGTGGGCGATCCGACGCAGTGGACGCTACCGATGGTCCTGGCGATGGCGGCGATCAATGTGGGGGGATCGGCCGCGCAGGTGCTGTTCCTGTTCTGGTACGTCAAGAAGCTGGATCTGCGGCTGCGGCCGCGCTGGGGCTTCCGCGGGCTGGGCCTGGGGAAGCTGGGCCGGATCGGCCTGTGGGCCCTGGCCATGCTGGGCCTGGGGCAGCTGGGGGTCTGGGCGTCCCGCTGGGCGACGGGAGGGGCGGTGGCCGCTGCCGAGCGTCTGCAGGATTCCCCGGAGCAGGCGGCGAACTATCCGGCGCTGCTGACGATGGAATGGGCGTTCATGGCGTTCATGATTCCGCAGGGGATCATCGCCGTGGCCGTGGTGACCGCCGCGTTCCCGGCGATCTCCCGCAGCGCGGCGGAGGCCGACCACAGCGCCGCTCTGGCTCGCTACCGCGAGACGAATCGTCTGCTGGCGGTGCCGATGATGCTGTCCACAGCCGTGTTCGTCGCGCTGGCCGCGCCGATCATGTGGGTGATCGGCGGTGGCACCGGGGAGATCGCGGCCCGCGCCAACGGGACCGTGTTGGTGGCGTACATGCTGGGGCTCGTACCGTTCGCGGGGCTGTACCTGGTCAAGCGGGTGTTCTACGCCTACGAGGATGCGCGCACGCCGTTCCTGTGCCAGGTGCCGATCACCGCGATCACGCTGCTCTCGGTTCCACTGATCCTGACCCTGGTGGATCCCCGGCATGCCGCGATGGCCGCGGCGGGCGCCACCACGCTCGGGAACATCGCCGCCTGGGTCATGGGCCTGTGGCTGCTGCGGCGTCTGGCCGCCCGGCATGGCGCCGGCACCTCCGGGACGGCGCAGAGTGCGCTGGTGTTCGTGAAGCTGGGTGGCGCCGCGGTCCTGGCCTGGGCCGTCGGGGCCGTTCTGGTGCGACTGCTGGAGGGGCCGATGTGGCAGCACCGCATCCTCGCCGTCGTGCTGGGAGCAATGGTGGCCGTGGTGATGACGGCGGTGTTCACCCTCGTGGCGTGGATGCTGCGGGTGCCGGATGCGCGGCGCCTGGTGAACATGGTGGGCCGACGGGGCAGGGCGCTTCTGCGCCGCTGATCCACGGTGACCTCGTAGCATGGGCGGACGTCGACTCCCACCCTCGACGGCCACAGCACAGAAGGATGGTCGGTGAACACGAACTCGCAGCAGGATGCCCTGTCTACGCGATGGACGCTGGAGGGCCGCATCCCCCTGTCCCGGGTGGCCGAGGGTGCCGAGTGGCGCCGGGCCCGGGTGGTGGATACCGACGAATCGGTGGTGCTGTTCATCGTGCGCGGCCAGGCCGCCGCGGAGACAGCCGACGCGGTGCGGCGCGCCTACCTGGTGGAGGATGCGCGGCTGCTGCCGGTGCGGGAGATCGAGGCACCGGATGATGAGCTGACGGTGGTGGAGTACCCGTTGCCTCCGGCACCGCCGCTGGCTGCGCTGCTGAGCAAGGGGGCGCTGCATCCGGAGACGGCTCGCGCGATCATCGGCGAGGCGGCCGCGGGGCTCGAGGTCGCTCGCCGACGCGGGGTGCGTCACCAGTTCCTGGATTCCAATCGCGTGTTCGTGGACACCGCCTCCGGGGAGGTCGTCGTTCTGGGGGTGGGGGCCGAGGCGGCCTCGCATCCGGGTCTGGATCGGTCCCGGGAGGTGGCGTCGTTCCAGGACACGGCGGCGCTTGCGGCGCTCCTGTACCGGGCGCTGACGGGCCGCAGCCCGCGCCGCGGGGAGGGCGGGACGGTGCCGCGGCCCTCTGCGGTGACCGCGCAGGAGATCCCGCCGGATCTGGATCTGCTGTGCGATGCCGTGCTCAATGAGTCCTCTGATGACATGCCGGTGACCACGCGGTCTCTCATCGAGGAGCTGCGGCCGTGGCAGTCGATCCCGGTGACGCTCGAGGCCTACGGGTCGCGGCAAGAGACGGCGGCACAGCCGGTGGCGGGACCCACGGAGCCGGCGGCAGGAGCGCAGCCGGCTGCCGAGGCGCCGCCGGAGCCCCCGGCTGAGCAGGGGCCCGAGGCCCCCCAGGAGCCCACGGCCCCGCAGGAAGCTGAAGCGCCGCAGGCCGCGGCGCCGCAGGGACCCGCTTCGGCACCGACGGGTCCGCCGCCCGCTGTGCCCGCTGCGGCAGCTGGCGCAGCCACGCTCGCCGGGGCCGCGGCCGCTGCTGCGGCATTGCCTGGCGCACCAGATGCGACCGGCTCCCCCCAGGAGAAATCGACGGACAGCACCGCGGCGCCTGGGACCGTGGCCGAGCACTCCACCGACGCGGCGCCGCCAGATCAGGATCCGGCAGAGGATACGGCTGCCACAGCTCCGCCGACTGCAGCAGCAACAGAGCCCGATGCTGCGCCGAGCCCGGCCGCGGAGGGGGCCGATGCGGCAGCCGCCGCAGAGTCCTCTCGCGCCGCGAATGCCCTGGTCCAGGAGCTGCATCTGACACAGAAGCGCAGCAGCAGCCCGTTCCCGGGGCAGATGTCGATCTCTCCGCAGCAGCCCGCTCCCGCCATGGACCCCGCTCCGGCGACGGACGCGGAGCCGGATGCGACAGCGGACGCGGGGGCTGCCCCGGCGCAGACCACCGGGACGTCCGTCGCCACGGCTCCCACCGACGAGCCCCCGTCGGCCACCTCACCAGAGCCTTCCCCCGAGCAGCCACCATCGGCCACCCCTCTCGCCGCAGACGGGGCAGCCGCGGCCGCCGCCGTGCCCTCCCCGGCCGCCACGCCGACGGCATCTCCGACGACGCCGCCCACTGAGGACGAGGATGGCCCCACCCCGGCCGCCGCACCGGAGCCGTCGGGCCCGATCGTGGTGCACGGACGCGATCGGTCGGTGCTGGAGGAGACGGCACCGTCAGCCGCGTGGGCGGGCGGTCGCTCGTCCCTGCTGCGCGACGTCGTGGGGGTCGCCACCGATGCGGATGACCCGGACACCTTTGCGCTGGGCCCGCAGGATCAGGAGCGCCGGTCGCTGCAGTCGCAGTGGATCATCGCCGGTGGCGTCATCCTCGTGATGCTCGCGCTGGTACTCGCCATCACGACGGTCACCCGCGACCTGCCCTCGATCATCGAGGATCCACTAGCCACCTCGGAAGCCCCCAGTGAGGAGCCGACGGCAGATGAGGAGACCGGGGAGGCTCCGGTTGAGCCCACGGCCGAGGAGACCGAGGAGGAGCTGCCCGCGGCACAGCTGGCGAGCGTCGAGCTGTTCACCCCGGGCGGTGACGAGGTCGACAATGCGGACCAGCAGGATCGGATCCACGACGGGGATCCCGCCTCGTTCTGGTCCACGAAGTACTACGCGACTCCGGACTACGGCGGTCTCAAGGATGGAGTGGGGGTGCGCGTCCACCTGGCCGAGCCCTCCGAGCTGAAGGCGGTCACGGTCACGACGGCCAAGAACACCGGCGGCACCCTCGAGCTGCGGGCGGTGAACGACGATGGCAGCCTCGGTGACGTGCTGACCAGCGGAAGCTTCGCCGGTGACGGCGAGGTGCGACTAGATCTGCCCGAGCCGCTCGAGACCGAGCAGGTCGCGCTGTGGATTCCTGAGCTGCCGCCGGACAGCGACCAGGCGGGGAACTTCCGCGCCCGTATCGCGGAGATTCGCGTCGAATGAGCGGGGTGCGTCCGCCGCGCCACCGGCCGGGCACGCTGCTGGGCGTGCCACTGCCCGTGGTGCTCGCGGCCCTGGTGATCTCCGGGCTGCTGGGAGTGCAGCTGGCCGGGGCGCTTCAGGAGTCCACGGCCGGCTCCGGACGCTCGGCAGCAGCGTCGGTGGATTCCGTGGACGGCGCGGGGAAGAATTCGGCCGGTCTGCCCGTTGTCACTGAGACAACGCTGGGCACGGAGGTGCAGCGGCTGGTGGATTCCGGCTCCATCCAGCCGCTGACCACGTTCGATGCGCCCGGATGCCTGCAACGGCTGGGCGTGCATGATTCGATCCTGATCATGGAGGAGGTCGCCTGGGGTGGGGACGAGACACCCAGCTGGCTGCTGGTGCATGGCCCCACCGACCGCGAGACCCTGCAGGCCGCGGGCGGCATCATCTCCGCCACCGTGGTGCTGCCGGGCTGCGGAGAGACCACCTTTGGGGCCGATGCTCCAGCGACCGAGGACCTGATCTGGTCCGGTGACGTCATGATCGGCTCACTCTGACCCCCGCCCCTGACCGCTCGTATCCTGTGGCATTCGTACCTTCGGCACCCGAGCCTCTGGCCCTCCCATCCCGTGAGCACCTACTGCGTCTGACCACTCGCCCCCACCGAACCCACCCATCGTTCTTAGACCCGGAAGGACAATCCCTCCATGACCCAGCCCATCCAGGCCCTGAACATCCTCGGCACCTCGGCGACTCCCGCCGAGCCGCAGACCGCGCCGGTCGCCGCCGGGGAGCAGGCAGGCCCCATCCATGAGGTGATCATCGTCGGCTCCGGTCCGGCCGGGTACACCGCCGCCATCTACACAGCCCGGGCGGAGATGAAGCCGCTGGTGATCGCCGGGGCTCTGGATGCGGGTGGGGCGCTCATGACCACCACCGATGTGGAGAACTTCCCGGGTTTCCCGAGCGGGATTCAGGGCCCGGAGCTCATGACCCAGATGCAGGAGCAGGCCGAGCGCTTCGGTGCGGAGGTGATCTACGACGATGCCGTCGAGCTCGAGCTCGAGGGAGAGGTCAAGCAGGTGGCGCTGGCCGATGGCACGGTGCATCGGGCTCGGGCGCTGATCCTCACCACCGGCTCGGCGTACCGCAAGCTCGGAGTGGACGGCGAGGAGGAGCTCTCCGGCAAGGGGGTGAGCTGGTGCGCGACCTGCGACGGGTTCTTCTTCAAGGATCAGGACATCATCGTGGTGGGCGGCGGTGACAGCGCTGTGGAGGAGGCGACGTTCCTGACCCGCTTCGGGAAGTCCGTGACGCTCGTGCATCGTCGGGATGAACTGCGGGCTTCGAAGATCATGGCGCGCCGCGCGGAGGCCGATCCGAAGCTGCAGATCCTGTGGAACACGGAGATCGCGCGGATCAACGGCACGGAGTCGGTGCAGTCGGTGACGCTGCGGGACACCGTGACCGGTGAGGAACGCGAGCATCCCACCTCCGCGGTCTTCGAGGCGATCGGGCATCTGCCGCGCACCGATCTGGTGCGCGGAAAGCTCGAGCTCGACGATGAGGGATACATCGTGTGCCAGGGGCGGGGCACCTACACCTCGGTGCCGGGCGTGTTCGCGGCCGGTGACGTCGTGGATCACACGTACCGCCAGGCGATCACCGCGGCGGGCACCGGCTGCCAGGCCGCTCTCGACGCGGAACGGTGGCTCGCGGACCAGGATGCTGAGGATTCCGCGGAAGCTCAGGGGACCGCGGCCCCGCAGGCGTGAGTGCGTCTGTGGCGGAAACCGAGGCCGACGACCGGGTCGTCGTTCTGGTCTCCGCCGACTGGGCGGGCCCGTCACGTCCGGCCCCGACGGTGCTGCGGGAGCTTGCGCGGCGATGGGGAGAGGGCCGACGCACTCTACTCATCGAGGATCCCGATGACGCCGTGCTCGACCAGCTGCAGGTCAAGGTGCTGCCGACGTGGCTGCTGTGCGCCGCGGGAGAAGGTCCGCAGACGATTCCCAAACTTTCCGGCACGGCGAGGAACGGGGAGGACGCCGTGTGGGAGGGACCCTGGCAGGTCCTCCACCGACGGGATGGGGCGCTGCCGAAGCATGCGGTGGATGCGGAGTTCGGTCCGGGCTCGTCATGAGACGGTGCGCAGCCCCGGGGCCGATGTCCGCACCGGGGCCGTCATGGGCGCACGCGGTATCGCGCGGAGGGGGGCCGCGGTATCGCGCGGGGGGCGCACGCGGTGCCGCGCCGACGGCGCGTCACGGTTCGTGCCCGGGTAAGGCCACCCTCCTAGCACTGCAGCCCTGAGCGCTGCGGTGAGATTTTGTGGGCCCCGGGCAGACGGGGCGCGAGGCTGCTGTCAAATCCACAGCGCGTGTCCCTGCGACGTGCTGCGATGCTCCATCCACAGCGTCTTCCACACTGTTATCCACAGTGCTGGACGGGCCTGTCCACACAGCTATCCACAATCGGGTGTGGATAGTGCGAGAGATGTTTCGTTCTAAGAACCTCTCGCACAAATACCCTGACCAGTGCTGATGAACAGGTGTGGATACTGTGCTGCCGATCTGGTGACGCGGAAGTCCTTCGCTCATACACAGTTTCACGTGGTCGGTACGGGCACACGAGAGCCACTTATCCACACTGCTGCGCACACAGTGTGCATGACAGCTCCCGAGAGTCCGAGAACTCTGAACCACCAGACGTCCGGCCGGCCAGCCGCTCAGGTGTATCGATCGTTGCATGCGCCGAGTGAGCATCTGTCACCGCACACATGCCGGGTGCCGGGAGCCAGAGCTGCACCGCGATCTCCCCTCTCCGGGGGAGGAGAAGTTTCACACGAAACGCGACCCTGTTGCGGTCTCACCACGTTCCACAGGAAACCTGCCTGGCGCAGGGTTTCGTTGTACACCCGCAGTCCATCTCCCGTTCACACCGATCATCAGTGCAGGTCATCGTGGCATAGAGGTGATCTGTCGGCATCCTTGAGCCTGAGACACCGGATCGGTAGGTGCACCGAGGGCGACACCGTATTCGCCCGGCGCCTGCTCTGATGCTATGGACTATCGAGCGGGGCTGTCCGCAGAGGGCTCGGCGCTCGAGATCCGACTCTCTCAACCCGCCGGTGGTCCATAGAGGACCCATGTCTGGGGAGTGATAAGGAGGTCGGTTCCCCGTGAAACCCGAGGCTAGACATCTTCCTGACGGTCCAACAATTTCTGTATCAATGAAGGCTGCGGGCTTTTCTCCTCGGGGGCTCCCATCGCCCCTGCCCTCTTTCAGGTGCTCTTAGTCATCACGGAGACCGGTGACAGTCAGGCATGAACACCGCGCGAGCCTACCTGCAGGCCGGTTCCAAGGGTGACGCCCAGGGGCCGACATTCCCTCTGGCTCCTTGCGGTTCTTCTGGTTTCACGCGAAACCATGCCATGCAGCACAGTATGCGGCGTCGGGCGCTCGATCACCGGCAGTGCCAATGTCTTGCGCGACTCTCGGAACCCGAGAAAGGGCCGATGCGGCATACTCCACAGTGAGTTTACGCGAAACATTGCATCGACGGCGTCCTCTCAGCGCCTCAGAGCGCAAGGAGAGTGAGAGGCACATACCCGTCCGCCCAACGCCCAGGGCATGCGCAGCCGTGTCTCGCTACACAGCACGGCGTTTCACGGGAAACACTCACAGCCTCCTAGCACCTGACATCGCCGCAGCCAAGAAGGCATTCTCGTGGATCAACCTCTCAGGCACACACATCACGCGGTGCCCGTCGCGTGCCCCTCAAGGATGTCTACACATGCCCACGCTTCTCACACCTCACTGAGCGCGCGAGTGAGGCGTGACCACCCGTTAAGCCACGTCGCACGGCACGTTTCCCGTGAAGCTCCGTGACTTGGAGGCTTCGTGCCAATCACGTGCACCATGTACTCCATATCGGATCACCGTTGAGTCTGTGCTACGGCGCACTCCTGTCCGTGCCACTACGGGATGAGCGGGGATCATCCTCTCGAGGGCCTCGGGGCGCAGTTTCACATGAAACAGCGCTGACAAACCCGCTCGCAGACCTCTTGCGCGGGAACCCGACACGCAGTGTGAACCCTCATGGCCCCTCGCATCAGTACCGCGTCGCCGACTGTTCCCGCTGCTGGGTTTCACGGGAAACACTGTGGAAACCCATCCCGACCGAGACCGTATTGACTGCGGAGACTTGAGGCTCGGGCCGGGACTGCTTCCTCACACAATGGCGACGTGCAGACGACGCCTGGGCTGCTGATGCACCACTCTCATGCATGCAGTCCGTGGAGTGATCGTCGAGCCGCCCAATCGCTGAGTTTCCCGTGAAACCTATCGGACGGGTGACACGCGTGAACTGTTGGATCCGCGAGATGCGCTCGACATAGGGCAGGGGCTCTTCGGCTGACGCACCGATACATCACCGCCATCACGGGGGATGGGGCGTACATGCGAGTCGATAATTCACAGGGTGCGTGAAATGGAGATCGTGTGACGCCAGATAGACGGACCAGGAACATGAGCTGCTCCTGGGTTCGCTTCGCAGGAGGAGCAGATGACGCACCGGGGCTCAGCGGCTCCAACTTGCGACCGAGGATCGTCACGCTGAACAGTTCGCCGCGGTCCCCGGGGAGTGCGTACAGCATGCCGAACGGTGCACGTTTCCCGTGGAACATGTCCACGTGGCGTCATCACCCATCGTCAACGCCAACATGAATAGCCAAAGCCACGCACCGGCAGCCCATGAACCCCTTCCCGGCAGAGCATTCGCCCACGAGCGCACGCCCTCCGACTCCCGCGTTTCACGGGAAACATTTCGCGTACTCAGTCAGCCTGGAGCTCCAGGCGAGAGCGCGGATTGTCGCTATGAGTTCGGCCCCATCCTCCATGGTCGTTCGTCTTCAACGCATCGTTTCACGCGAAACATGGTGATGGCTCCGCATACGAAAACGCCCGACAACCGTGATCGGGGTGCGCCTTGAGGCGCGGCCGCCGGCGATCTTCTAGGTTTCACGGGAAACAGTGGGCACGCGCTCCCTGCAGCTCAGCCCCTTATGCACCGCTCTACGTCGCATCTAGCGGCCGGAGTTTCACGGGAAACTGTTGCTCGAACCTTCCCCTACACACCGCCCCGTACAGATCACGACCCCACGAGGTCGACAGAGCCGCGTGCATTCAGCGGTCTCACCCACGCACCCGCACGGGCATTTTGTCACGCGGCAGAGAACTATCTGACAGCAGACCCACACGAGGTCCGAGAGGCTCACCAGCGGCCAGCGGAGGAGGACTCCACCCTCATCCAGGTCCAGGTCGGGAGCCGAGAGCTGAGTCGGCGCCGTAGCCTGCATCGATTTATCCACAGTGTTGTGCACATCAGTGGATAAGCACATCACGGGGTATAGCTTCAGGCAGACAGCAGCGTCAAACGAAAACCACCGCTGCGACGAGGTCCGGGCCTACACATTTACCTGACATATTTTGACGATAATGTCAGATCACGTGATGGGTTTCCACCGCCGATGATCCTCGGATCACCGGGCTCAGTTCACCAACACTCCGCAGCCCCTGCAGTGCCACACGACGTACCGACACCGCGTGTCACGTCATGACGTCACGGGTCCTCACCCGTGGACGCGTCTCACTCCTGCGCGGCGGCGTCGTCGTCAGCACTCCCCTGGGGGAGCGGGATATCCAGTCCCATGCTCTCCACCAGACGATCGAGGTCGTCGAGGTTCGTGAACTCGAGCGTGATCCGGCCCTTGCGCTTGCCCACATCGATCCGCACCGGGGTCTCGAGGCGGTTGGACAGCCGGCTCGTCAGATCCACAACGTGCGGGTCATAGGTGCTGCGTCGCACGGGACGGGAGGTGGTGTCGCGGCCGCCGCGGGCCACGAGGCGTTCCACGGCCCGCACAGACAGGCCCTCGCTGACGATCCGCTGGGCGAGCTCTTCCATGAGCGCGGGGCTGTCGAGCGAGAGCAGGGCACGGGCGTGCCCGGCGCTGATCGCTCCGCTGGCCAGCCGGCGCTGCACCAGTGCAGGCAGGCGCAGCAGGCGAAGCGTGTTGGTGATCTGGGGACGGGAGCGGCCGATGCGTTCACCGAGCTCGTCCTGGGTGCAGCCGAAGTCATCCAGGAGCTGCTGGTAGGCGTTCGCTTCCTCCAGCGGGTTCAGCTGGCTGCGGTGCAGGTTCTCCAGCAGCGCATCGCGCAGCAGGTCATCATCGCTGGTCTCGCGGATGATCGCGGGGATCGCGGGCAGACCGGCCCGGCGGGCGGCCCGCCAGCGGCGCTCACCCATCACCAGCTCGAAGGATTCACCATCCGCGGTGACGGGGATGGGGCGCACCACGACAGGCTGCAGCACCCCGACTTCGCGCAGCGAGTAGGCGAGCTCATCCAGCTCGTCCTCATCGAAGAGGGTGCGAGGGTTACGGGGGTTCTCGCGGATCTCGTGGATCGGGATCTCGGCGAACTCCGCACCCGGCACACTGACCAGTTCCCGCGGCTCATCAACTGCCGGGGCCTCGCTGGGTACCTCATCGGTCTGCTCTGCGGTGACAGCGCTTGACGCGCCCGCGGTCGCGGTGCCCTCATCCGTCACCGCCGGGTCAGTGGGGCTCTGCGCTGCGCCGATGGTCTCCGCGAGATCCGTCTCCGGCACCTGATCGACAGTCTCGATGCTCTCGGGCATCGGCTCATCCACCTGCTGGTCAGCGGTCGCGTCACTCGTCTTGGCGCTCGAGGGCTTCCGGGTCGAGGAGTTGCCCGGGGAGCTCTTCGCCGCGGGCTTCCTCGCGGTGGTCTTCCTCGCGGCAGGCTTCTGCGGGGCCGTCTTCTGCGCAGCAGTCTTCGTGCTGGTCGAGGGAGCGTCGTCGGTCGTCCCCCCGGCCGAGGCCTTCGCCGCTGAGGTCGTTGTGCCGGAGCGCTTCGTCCCGGCGCTCTTCGATGCCGCACTCTTGCCCGTGCTCTTTGCCGAAGTGCTCTTCGCTGCCGCGCTCTTCGCAGCCGTGCCCGTCCCCGCGCTCGTGGTCGTCGTGCGCTTTGTCCCGCCACTCGTGCGCGGCGCCCGGGTGCTGGCCTTCGCCGTGTCCTCGGCCCCGTCGGCCGTCTCCGTGTCCCCGCTGCTGCGGCGCCCCTTCGCGGTGGTCTTCGCGGTGCCCCGCCCTCGTCGCTCGGCGGCGGCCCGCGCCATGTCATTGGCGAGGTCTCGGCTGCTGGAACGCCGCTGAGCTCGCTCCTCGGAGCGTTCGACCTGTTCACCGGAGAAGAACATGTCCACCGGGCGCGAGGAGCTGGAGTTCTCCCCGGCCGGGCGCGTGCGCGTGCGCAGCTCCGGCTCCGGAGCCGGGGCGGGAGAGCCCGCACCCGGGATGAGGGCGCCCAAGCCGCGTCCGAGTCCGCGCTTCTGCGTCATGCCGATGTCCTTCCGACGGGGTGAGCGGCAGCCGCGCGACGGTGCGCGGCATCGCCGAGGGGGTTCAGGGGGCGGTGCGGGAGTTCAGCTCATGAGCAGCGGCGCGATAGGCGAGGGCACCGCTTGAGCTCGGATCGTACGTGAGCACGGTCTGCCCGTAGCTGGGGGCCTCGGAGATCCGCACCGACCGCGGGATCGTCGTCTCCAGGGTCTGCTCGGGGAAATGGTCGCGCACATCCTGCGCCACCTGCGCCGCCAGTCGCGTGCGGGCGTCGTACATGGTGAGCATGATGGTGGAGACCACCAGATCCGGGTTCAGGTGCCGACGGATCAGCTCGATGTTGTTCAGCAGCAGGGACAGGCCCTCCAGCGCGTAGTACTCCGCCTGGATCGGAATCAGCACTTCGCGGGCTGCGACGAGCGCGTTGACCGTCAGCAGGCCAAGGGACGGCGGGCAGTCCACGATCACGTAGTCCAGGCGTGGCAGTCCCTCATGCTCGCACTGCTCGAGCAGTTCGGTGATCGCGTTCTTCAGGCGGTTCTCCCGCGCCACGAGGGAGACCAGCTCGATCTCCGCCCCGGAGAGGTTGATCGTGGCCGGAGCGCACAGCAGGCCCGGCATGTCCGGGACCTCCTGCATGATCTCGGCGATCGGGGTGGAGTCCACGAGGACCTCGTACATTCCCGGAACCTCGGCGTGATGCTCAATGCTCAGCGCCGTCGAGGCGTTGCCCTGCGGGTCTGCGTCGATGACCAGCACCTGCAGCCCGCCCATCGCGAGCGCCGCCGCGATGTTCACGGCCGATGACGTCTTGCCGACCCCGCCCTTCTGGTTCGCGACCGTGATGATGCGGGTCCGCTGCGGCGCCTCGAAGTCCAGTCCCTCGAGCTGTCGCCGACGGGCATGATCGCGCGTCAGCTCCCGCATCAGCGGGGTGTCCTCCATCGCGCCGGGGCTGGTGGAGGAGTCGTCGCGCTTCTCAGCCACGTCCATCTCCCTTCCGGGTCGCCTCGGCACGGCGACGCACGTGGACCACTGTAGTGGGAACCTCCACCTCGCCGTCCCCGTGGGTCGTGATGCGCGGATCCTCACCGCCGAGCTTCGTGAGAACCTTGTGCGCCTTCTCGATCTCCTGCGCCGCGGAGGAGCCCTTCATGGCCAGCAGCTCGCCGCCGGGGGCCACCAGTGGCAGGGTCCAGCGCACCAGCTTGTCCAGCGCCGCCACGGCCCGTGCGGTCACCGCATCGAACTGCCTTATCCCGTGCAGCTCCTCGGCGCGGGCGCGCACCACCTCCAAGCCCAGGCCCAGCTCGCCATTGACCTCATCGAGCCAGGTGGTGCGCCGCTGCATCGTCTCGATCAGAGTGATCTCAAGCTCCGGCCTCGCGATCGCGATGACCACGCCGGGTAGGCCCGCCCCGGAGCCGACGTCCGCCAGCGTGCGCACCTCAGGGCCGATCGCATCGGCCAGCAGCGCGCAGTTGACCAGGTGGCGCTCCCACAGCCGGTCCACCTCCCGCGGGCCGATCAATCCGCGCTCGACCCCCTGCTGCGCGAGCAGGTGGACGAAACGCTCGGCCAGCGGCAGGCGGTCGCCGAGCAGACGCTCGGCAACCTGCTGCAGGTTCTCGGGGAGCTCGATCTGCACGATCAGGCGGAGGGGTAGATGACTACGTGACGGCCCTTGCCGTCGCCGTCGGACTCCGAGCGCAGCCCCTCGCGCTTGGCGACGTCGTGGACCACCTTGCGCTCGAAGGGGTTCATGGGCTTCAGCGGCACCGGCTGCCCGGTCTCCTTCGCCTCCGCGATCGCGTCATCCGCGAGGGACTCGAGCGACTTCTTGTGCTCGGCGCGGAATCCGCCGATGTCCAGCATGAGGCGGGAGCGGTTGCCGGTGCGGGTCTGGACCGCCAGGCGCGTCAGCTCCTGCAGGGCGTCCAGCAGCTCGCCCTTGGGGCGGTTCAGGCGGGCCAGCTGGTCCGCGCTGGCGATCTCCACGGAGGCGCGGTCGCCGTCCACGTCGATATCGATGTCGCCGTCGAGGTCCGCGATGTCCAGCAGCTCCTCGAGGTAGTCGGCGGCGATGTCGCCCTCCTCCTCGAGACGCCGCATGCGCTCCTGCGCGGACTCAACGGGCGCCGCTGGCTCAGCAGACGCTGCAGAGGCTGCGGAGTCAGCGAGCTCGGCGGGCTGCTCCTGGTCGCGCTCGTCGACCTCGGGATTGTCGATGGTGGTGTCGTTCATGGCAGGTCCTTACGGGGTGCGGGGTGTGCCCCCGGGGCGACTGTGCTCCCGGCGGGCACGGGGATCACTTCTTGCGCTTCTTCTTCCGTGCGCTCTTGTTCAGGGCGTTGCTGCCGCGCTGCGGACGCGGATCGGCTTCGCCGGCGGCCTCGCGGGCTGCCCGACGCTCTTCGACCGCCTTGGCGCGGGCGGCGCGGGCGCGCTCGAGCTTCTCCTGGTCGGTGAGCTTCTTGCCGCCCTTGTTCTTGGCCGGGGGCTGGATGCGGATGGGCTTGTCCTCCACCGGCTCGGTCACGACCTTCTTGGGCGGGGTGAAGTCCAGCGGCTCCAGACCCTTCTTGGCGCGCTTGGCGTTGATCCGCTCGTGGCGGGCCTTCTCGGCGTCCGAGCCCGGGGTGGGGGTGGCCCGGATGACGATCCACTGCTGCACGAAGGTCCACACGTTGGTGGTGAGCCAGTAGACGAGCACACCGATCGGCATGCCCGGTCCCGTGATCACGTAGATGAACGGGAGCATGTACAGCATCATCTTCTGGGTGCCGGCCATCGGTCCCTCGAGGGCTGCCTGCGGCATGTTCCGCATGGTCAGCTCCTTCTGGGTGATGAAGGTGACCGCGCACATCAGGGCGATGATGATGCCGGCGACGATGCGGGCGGAGATCCCGCCGTCCCCGGGGCTCAGGAAGCTGTCGGCGATGGTGACGTTCCCGAAGAACGTGGAGGTGTTGGCGCTGCGGGCCAGCTCCACGGTGAGCGGTCCGAAGGGGTCACCGCCCGCGGCCTGCGGGAGCTTGGTGAACAGCACCCGGAACAGGCCGAAGAAGATCGGCATCTGCAGCAGCACCGGCAGGCAGGAGGAGAACGGCGAAGCACCGGCCTCCTTGTAGATGGCCATGGTCTCCTCGGCCATCTTCTGCCGGGAATCCTGGTCCGTCTTGCCCTTGTACTTCTTCTGCACGGCCTGCAGCTCCGGGGAGACCATCTGCATGGCCCGGGAGGCGCGGATCTGCCGCACGAACAGCGGGATGATCAGGGTGCGCACCACGGCGGTAAGGCCCACGATGGACAGCACCCAGGTGATGCCAGCATTGGGGTCCATGAACACGGACAGCAGCGCATGGAACTTCACCATGAGCCATGCCACGGCCCACTCGATCGGATACAGGGGGTTCATCGGCCTGGTCTTCCTGCCGCACGGATGCGCATGACGTTCATGCGAGGTGTCGGCTCAGCATCGGGGTCTCGGACAAGGGTAGGGCTAGTGCGCCGGATGACGCAGTCGGCGTGGATTGCTCCACATTCCCGGGGCGGGCACGGGATCCAGTCCGCCGCGGGTGAAGGGGTTGCAGCGCAGGATCCTCCAGCTGGTCAGGAGCGTGCCCTTGAGCGCGCCGTGGATCCGCAGGGCATCCATCCCGTACTGGGAGCACACCGGGTCATAGCGGCAGGCGGGCGGCGTGTAGGGGCTGATCCCCACCTGGTAGGCCCGCACGGGCAGCATGAGGATCCGCCGCGGCAGGCGCAGCAGGGTGCGCAGCAGGCTCATCGGCTCCCCTTCCGCGCCGGGGTGGTCCCGGGGGTGGCCTCCGACCCCGCGGCAGGGCGAGGTGCCCCCGCGGCAGTGCCCGCTCTGGACGCAGTGCCCGCTCGGGGGGAGCGGCGGCCGACGGTGCGGCGCTGCAGCTTGCGCTCCGCGGAGGCGAGGGCCCCCTGGACGTCCTCCCGCAGCTGATCGAAAGGCTGCTGGTCGATGCCGGGCAGGGCCCGGGCCACCACGCCGGTGCCGGCGGGTAGCTCGTCCAGCAGTGGCCGGATGATCTCACGCAGCCGACGGGTGACGCGGTTGCGGATCACGGCGTTGCCGATCTTCTTGGACACGACGAATCCCACGCGGGGTGCCTGCCCGTCCCCCTCTGGGAGGGGGCCGAGGTGCACAACCACGTGGGATCGGGCGCTGCGCACGCCACCGCGGGTGACGGCGCGGAACTGCTCGCTGCTGCGCAGCCGGTGGGCGGACCAACTCATGGGCGCACCACGACCCGGCGGCTCAGGCCGGCTCAGGCGGAGAGCTCGGAGCGGCCCTTGGCGCGGCGGGCGTTCAGGATGGCGCGGCCGGCGCGGGTGCGCATGCGGGCGCGGAAGCCGTGCTTCTTGGCGCGGCGGCGGTTGTTCGGCTGGAACGTGCGCTTGCTCATGGTTCTCCTCGGTCGTGGGCACGGGTGTGCCCTCGCGGTGGTCTGTGGTCTGCTGCACGAACGGGACGTCCGGGCGCACCCGCCGAGGCGGGGCGGCTGCCGAGGTTCCCCGGAACGGGAATGAGGGAACGGGAATCAGGGACATGACCCGCAGCGCTGACCGCCCGAGTCTAGGTGGGGTGGTCGCAAGGGGTCAACGGATCCGCGCGCTCAACGGCCGGTTGTGGCCAGTTTCTCATCGTGCCCCGGGGGGTGCGGTGCGCTGGTGTGACCGGTCATCCACAGCCGCGGTCCACATCACTGGCTGTTCTGTGGAAGATTGTGGAAAACTATCCCGACCACCTCAGACCCGTAGGGAGTGACCTCATGGCCGAGCCGAGCGCCGCCGAGATCTGGGACAGCGCCCTGCAGATCCTGCGCCAGGACGAGTCTGTCTCCCAGCGCGTGAACGCCCTGCTGACCCTCTCCGAGCTGATGGCCGTGGTGGCGGATACCGCGCTGGTCGCAGTGCCTTCCACCTCGTTGAAGGAGCTGCTGGAGAACCGCTATGCGGGCGCCCTGAAGGGGGCGCTGTCCGAGGCGACCGGCCAGGATATGCGCTTCGCGGTGACGGTCGATGAATCGCTGCTGTTCGATGATGAGGAAGATGCTGCCCCGCCGACTGTATCCGCGGCCCCACCTGCGCCACGTGCACAGGATGTGGACAACCCTGTGGACAAAGTGGAACGGGATATCCACAGAGCGGCCGAATCCGGTGCACCGGCCCCGTCAGTCCCCTCCACCGCCCCGGTGCTGCCGCCACGCTCCTTCTCCGCGGCCTCTGCCCCGGTGCCATCCCCCGCCCCCGCGCCGGTGGGTGAGGATTCGCGCCTGAACTTCAAGTACACCTTCGACACCTTCGTCATCGGCTCCTCGAACCGCTTCGCACAGGCCGCGGCTTCCGCCGTCGCCGAGACCCCCGCGAAGGCGTACAACCCGCTGTTCATCTACGGCGGCTCGGGACTGGGCAAGACCCACCTGCTGCACGCCGTAGGCCACTACGCCAAGTCGCTGTACCCGGACATCGTGGTGCGGTACGTCAACTCCGAGGAGTTCACCAACGAGTTCATCAACTCCGTGCAGTCCGGCCAGTTCGGCAAGGCCCAGGAGTTCCAGCGGCGCTACCGCGATATCGACATCCTCCTCATCGACGACATCCAGTTCCTGCAGCGCGCCCCAGAGACGATGGAGGCGTTCTTCCACACCTTCAACACGCTGTACAACTCGGACAAGCAGATCGTCATCACCTCGGATCTGCCGCCCAAGGAGCTCGGCGGTTTCGAGGACCGTATGCGCTCCCGCTTCGAGATGGGGCTCATGACCGACGTGCAGCCCCCGGACCTCGAGACCCGCATCGCGATCCTGCGCAAGAAGGTCGCGCAGGAGGACGCCGGGGAGGTCCCCCATGACGTGCTGGAGTACATCGCCAGCCATATCGCCACGAACATCCGCGAGCTCGAGGGCGCGCTGATCCGCGTGCAGGCCCTGCACTCCCTGTCCCGTCAGCCGATGGACGTCACCCTCGCCGAGAGCGTGCTGAAGGACCTGCTCTCCCACGACGACGGCACCCAGATCACGGCCTCGACGATCATCGCGCAGACCGCCACGTACTTCGGGATCTCGGTCGAGGAGATCATCGGCACGGGGCGTTCACGCCGCCTGGTCTCTGCTCGGCAGATCGGCATGTACCTGTGCCGGGAACTGACGGACATGCCGCTGATCAAGATCGGCGAGGAGTTCGGCGGCCGCGACCACACCACCGTCATGCACGCGAACAAGAAGATCAGCGAGCTCATGAAGGAGCGGCGCGCGATCTTCAACCAGGTCACCGAGCTGACGGCACGCATCAAGTCCTCGAACTCCGGTCGGAAGTGACGCGCATCCCTGTCACGGATGACAGGGCTGGTCAGACTACAGTTCTCCCCAGATGTGGATAACTCTGTGGACAGTGTGGACCGGCGAGCATCCGCGCAGGAGCCGATGTGCACGACCACATGACACGAATGGAGCGCTACGCAGCGCTCATGCACAGCTCGCCCACGGTCAAAGAAACGTTCTCAACGTTTCATCCACCATCCGATCATGGGCTCTGACCAGCATGAATGCGGGTTGTCCACGGAATCCACAGCCGTGATGAAGAGGACTTCAGGTAGTTCAACGCAATGGGTGTGGACGGATCGGCAGGTGCAGCGGCGCAGCGAGGGGCAGGGGAAGTCAAGGATGTGAGGCGGTGTGTCGCGAGCAGGTGCGAGGACCGGATACGCTGGGGCGCGTTCTGGCATTCGACCACTGCGAAGGAGTGGCAACGGTGAAGTTCCACCTCGACCGCGGCGTCCTGGGTGACGCCGTCTCCTGGGCCACCCGCACCCTCCCCGTTCGGCCCGCGATGCCGATCCTGCAGGGCGTGCGGATCGTCGCTGATACGAGCGGCGAACTGCAGCTGTCCACCTTCGACTACGAGGTCAGCGCGCAGATTCACCTCGAGGCCGAGGTCGAGGAATCCGGGGAGGTCCTGGTCCAGGGCCGGATGCTCTCCGACATCGTCCGCGCGCTGCCGAACAAGGACGTCTCCGTGGCTCTGGAGGGCACGAAGCTGCAGGTCCGCTGCGGCAGCGCCCGCTTCGCCCTGGCCACCCTGCCGGTCGAGGAGTACCCGCAGCTGCCGGCCATGCCGCCCGTGGCAGGCACCGTCGGTGCCGACGTGTTCTCCGAGGCGATCTCCCAGGTCACCGTTGCGGCATCGAAGGACGACACCCTGCCGCTGCTGACCGGCGTGAAGGTCGAGATCAGCGGCGAGACCATGACGCTCATGGCTACCGACCGCTACCGCCTGGCGCTGCGCGAGATCACCTGGAACCCCGCCACCCCCGGCACCGAGCTGACCGCCCTCGTGCGCGGCCGCACTCTGCACGAGGTCGCACGGTCGCTGGCCACCGGCGGCAGCGTCGAGATCGCCCTCGAGGAGGACGCCGCGGCGAACCTCATCGGCTTCGAGGCTGGCGGCCGCCGCACCACCTCTACCCTGGTCGACGGCGACTACCCGCCCGTGCGCCGCCTGTTCCCCGAGACTTCCGCGATCACCGCCGTGGTGGCGACCGGCCCGCTGATCGACGCCGTCAAGCGCGTCTCCCTCGTCGCCGAACGCAACACCCCCGTGCGCCTGTCCTTCACCGAGGGCCAGGTGGCTCTCGAGGCCGGCGCCGGTGATGACGCGCAGGCCTCCGAGGTGCTCGAGGCGAGCCTCGAGGGCGAGGACCTCGTCGTCGGCTTCAACTCCGGATTCCTGCTCGACGGCCTCGGAGCGCTGGGCACCGAGTTCGCGCGCCTGACCTTCACCGACTCCATCAAGCCCGCCGTCATGAGCGGCCAGGAGTCCCTCGAGGGTGAGCCGCAGACCAGCTACAAGTACCTCATCATGCCGATGCGGATCTGAGCGCGGGAGGTCACCTCTCCGTGCAGCTGACCGCCCTCGAGCTCACCGACTACCGCTCATACCCGAGCCTCACCCTGCCCATCGGCCCCGGCATCACCGTGATGGTGGGCCCCAATGGGCAGGGCAAGACCAACATCGTCGAGGCCCTGTGGTACCTCGCGACCCTCTCCAGCCACCGCGTCCCGCATGACGCTGCCCTGGTGCATCGCGGTAGCGCGAGCGCGATCATCCGCGCGAGCTTCCAGCGGGCCGGCCGACCCCTGCAGGTGGACCTCGAGATCACCCCGGGACGATCGAACCGCGCCCGATTGCAGGGCCAGAACGTGCCACGCCTGCGGGACCTGCTGGGCGAAGTGCGCGCCGTGCTGTTCGCCCCCGAGGACCTGGGGCTCATCAAGGCAGATCCGGAGGGCCGCCGACGATTCCTCGATGAGCTGCTGTTCGTCATCGCCCCCCGCTTCGCCTCCGTCAAGGCCGACTACGACCGCGTGCTCAAGCAGCGCGGCAACCTGCTGAAGCAGATGCGCTCCATGCGCCGCGGCGCCGCTGGCCGCAGCGTGGGCGGGCTCGATCCGGCCGAGGCGGCGGCGAGCACCCTCGAGGTGTGGGATCAGCAGCTGGCCCGCCATGGCGCGGAGCTGCTTCGCGCCCGGCTGCACCTGGTGAACCGCCTGCGCCCGCACCTGGGCTACTCCTACCTGCGGGTCGCGACCGATGAGGGCGCAGAGGAAGCCCTGGACCTTCCGCCCGGACAGCGCGGAGAGGTCACCTCCCCGGCCGACGCCGCCTACCGCTCCGCGATCCTCGACGAGCTCGGCGCCGGACCCGGCGACCTTCCCCCCACGCGCGAGATCCACGATGCGCTGCTGCGCATGCTGGGTGAGCGGCACGATGAGGAGATCGACCGCGGCGTGAACCTCGTGGGCCCGCACCGCGATGACCTCGAGGTGCGCCTGCACGACTTCCCCGCCAAGGGCTATGCGAGCCACGGCGAATCCTGGTCACTCGCCCTCGCCCTGCGCCTGGCCAGCTACGACCTGTTGCGCCTGGAGGAAGGGGACCTGGGCGACGGCGAACCCATCCTCATCCTCGATGACGTGTTCAGCGAGCTGGACGTCCATCGGCGGGACCGGCTCGGACGGATCATCACCGGGGCCTCCCAGGTCCTCATCACCACCGCGAACGACACGGACATCCCCGATTCCCTGCACGGGGAGATCCACGTGGTCGACGTGGAGCTGGGCCGAGCCGTCCCGAGGGACGGCGGGCTCTCATGAGCACCCCTCGTCCGGCGGCCCAGCGCCCGCGACTCGCCAACCCCTACGACCTCGGGACCTGGTCCGCCGCCGCGGCCGACGGCGACCAGCGCGCGGAAGATCCCGGGCATGCCGCTGCCGCGGCCACGCGCGGCCGGGACCGCGCACCGTGGCGGCCGAGGGCCGGAGCGGCGTCCGCAGCTCGCGCCGAGCGCGGCGATGACGACGCCGAACCGCTGTACGACCCGCCGGAGCTGCCGAGCGCCGCCGATCCCTTCGAGCTCGCCCGGCGGACCGTCAACCGCTCCCGTGCCGCCGCGCGCGACCGCGGCCTCTTCCCCATCTCTGCGAAGACCCAGGCCCGAGATCTGCGGGACCGCTCAGGGCGGGCACCCGGCTATTCGGGGTCCCGCCCCGATCCGCGCGACCCCCAGGACATCGAGTCGGTGCTGAGGAAGGTGCTGGGCGGCCTGGGATGGACCGAGGGGATGAACAGCGGCAGAGTGCTCGAGGAGTGGGACGAGATCGTGGGCGAGCGCCTCGCCGCGCACTGCAGACCGGTCTCCCTCGAGGCCGGGGTCCTGGTGGTGAGCGCCTCCTCCTCGGCCTGGGCGTCCCAGCTGCGGATGCTGACGCCCCAGCTGATCACCACGATCGAGGAGCACATCGGGTCCCACGTGATCTCCGAGCTCAAGGTCACCGGCCCGGCCGCCGCACAGCGCTCCTGGAAGAAGGGACGCCGGACCGTGACCTGGAGAGGACCGCGCGACACCTACGGGTGAGGTGGGGTGCGCGGCCGACGGCGCCGCACCGTCGGCGCCTGAAGCGCACCGGGGCGCTTCAGGCACCGCGGCCGCCCGGAGCCTCGTGCGTCGTCTCCGGCGGCCGGTCAGGGTGCCGCAGGGGCGGTCGAGGTGGGGGTCGTGGGCGAGGGGTCCTCCTGGACGCAGGGCCCGCCGCGCGCGAGCAGATCGTTGACGCTGATGAGGACCTCGGGTGCGAGGAAGGCCTCGGCATCGGCCGAGGAGGTGCGGATGCGCACCGTCGCTGTCTCCCCGGCCAGGAGGGTCACCAGCTGACGGTCGCATCGGGCGGAGGGATCCACCTTGTCCGCGAACACCATGACGTCCCGGACGGTGGACCGAGCCGTGAGCCGCAGCTCGACCCCGCCTTCGACCCGTGTGCTCGAGGCCTCGAGCGCGTCCGGGGCGAGGGCGGAGTCCTTGTCCGCGCAGAAGTGATGGACAGCCCGGTGCGGTGAGTCCGCGGAGGAGCAGACCAGGAGCTCCGCGGCGGGGTCCTCAGGGATGGTCAGCTCGGCGGGGAGCGGGAGCTCGGCGCTCTGGCGGGCCGGCACCTGGAGGGGTTCGGTCAGGGCATGCAGGACGGTCCCGTCGTGCCGCCGGCGCTCGAGGATCGCCGTGGTCACGAGGTCCTCGTCGGTGTCGTTGCCGATGCACAGGCTCCAGCCGCCGTCGCGGGGCTGGATGGTCCAGAGCACGGGAGCATGCACGGACCGCAGGGCGTACCAGAGCGGTTTGCGGCGGCCGCCGCCGTCCACGGCCGACCAGCTCGTCACGGGCCAGCAGTCGTTCAGCTGCCACATGATGGTCCCGCCGCAGAACGGCCAGTGGGAGCGGTAGTGGCCGATCCCGATCTCGAGCGCACGGGCCTGCATGAGCTGGGTGGACGCGAGGAAGTCGTCGAAGCTGGTCGGCTCCGGCAGGTGGTTCCGATAGGCCCGGCGCAGCTTCTGCTGTCCTTCGAAGGCCTTCTGGTGCGAGAGCATCACCGGCGAATCCTCGTCCAGCGGCCTCTCCGTGACGGCCTGGGAGATGGTCGCCCAGGTGGCGGGGGCCTGGAACCCGAACTCGGCGGCGAACCGTGGGGTGGAGTCGCGGTAGTGCACGGGATCGCCCACGACCGGGTCGTTCCAGACCCCCCACTGGTGGATGGTCCCGGAGCCGGGATCCTGCGGGTTCTCCACCCCGGGGCGGGAGAACGGGCTGGAGGGCGAGTACGAGCGGGTGGGGTCGAGCTCCTTGACCAGACCGGGCAGCAGCTCGTCGTAGTAATGGAGCCCCCAGCCGACGCCCTCCTCGATCTTCTCCGACCACCCCCAGGCCCGGTGGCCCACGAGGTTCTCATTGGAGCCGTTCCAGTGGATCAGCGAGGGATGCCAGGCGAGGCGGACGATTTGGTGCCGGGCCTCGGCCTCGATCTCGCGGCGCATGGGCTCGACCTCGGAGTAGGCGGCGCAGGCCAGGGCGAAGTCCTGCCAGACGAGGATCCCCTGTTCGTCGCAGAGCTCGTAGAAGTCCTCGGACTCGTAGAGGCCGCCGCCCCAGACCCGCAGGAGGTTCATGCCGGACTCGGCGGCGTCCTGGATCCGAGCGGCGAGGCGCTCCCGCGTGAGGCGGCTGGGGAAGCAGTCCTCCGGGATCCAGTTGGCGCCCTTGATCAGGACCGGACGTCCGTTGACCTCGGCCTGGAAGGACCGTCCGTGCTCGTCGTCCCGCTGCACGAAACCGGCGCTGCGGAAGCCGATGCGCGAGGCGCGGGAGTCCAGGACGTCGCCCGCAGCGCTGTGCAGCATCACCTCGAGGTCGTACAGCGGCTGTTCCCCGTATCCGCGCGGCCACCACAGCTGCGGGTCCTCGACCACGAGCTCGAGGATGAGCTGCTCATCCGTGGTCGCCGGCAGCTGGGTCTGCGCCACGACCGCGCCGTCCGGACCGGTCAGCCGTGCCGAGGCTCGGACGTCGGCCTGCGGTCCCTCCTGTGCCCGGACGACGGGGACGTCCAGCCGGACCTCGCCCTGCGCGCCGTCGCGGACCGTCACCTGCGGGCGGATCGTGCCGAGGCGGGCTGCTGACCAGGACTCCAGCTGCACCGGACCGGACAGACCGCTGGTGGTCAGCACCGGGCCCCAGTCCCAGCCGAAGTTGCAGGCCATCTTCCGGATCGCGTTGTACGGAAGCTTGTTGCCGCTGAACGGCAGCCGACCGTGCTGCGCCTCGAAGGCGCGCGCCGCTGCGAGCGGTGCGGTGAACTGCACCTCGAGGACGTTCCGGCCGGGCTGCAGCGCATCGGCCACGCGGAAGCGCCAGAGGCGATGCTGGTTCGAGGCCGTGCCGATCACGGAGCCGTTGAGCCGGAGCTCGGCGATCGTGTCGACCTCGTGCGCGACCAGATCGACCTCGTCGTCCGGGGCCGGGTCCCAGGAGAACTCCGTGCGGTACCGGATGCCGACCTCACCGGTCCAGCTCAGCGCGTGTTCGTTGTCGTCGACGTAGGGATCGTCGATGAGCCCGGCGGCGAGCAGATCGGTGATGAGGGTCCCCGGCACCTCGGCCGGGAGGTCCTGCACCTCGAACGGGGCGGGGCCGTCGGTGATCGAGATCGACCAGCCGGAGTCCAGGGGGGTGCGGCGCAGTGCGCTGGGCATGGGGAGTGCTCCTCTGAGCGGTGGGAAAGGGGTCGGCACGGATGACGGGGACGCAGCGGCAGCGCGCGAGGGTCAGCCCTTGATCGCCCCGAAGATGACGCCCTTGGTGAAGTGCTTCTGGATGAAGGGGTACACCAGGAGGATCGGGACCAGGGCCATCACGACGATCGCCATCTGGAGCGCGAGGCTGGCCGGGGGCCGGTAGCCCTCCACCCCGACCGGACGTGTCTCCGATCCCGGGAGGGTGACCCCTTCCAGCACGTAGGAGCGCAGCACCATCTGCAGCGGCCACTTGCTGCTGTCGGGCAGGTAGAGCATCGCGTTGAAGAACGAGTTCCAGTACCCGACGCCGTAGAACAGCGCCACGACGGCGACCACCGCCATGGACATCGGCAGCACGATCTGCCCGAGGATCCGGAACTCGCTGGCTCCGTCGATCCGCGCGGCCTCGAGGATGCTGCTGTCGATGTTCATGAAGAACGATCGGATGATGATGATGTTGAAGGCCGAGACCGCCCCGGGGAGGATCAGCGCCCAGTACGAGTTGATGAGCCCCAGGGACGAGACCACCAGATAGGTCGGGATGAGGCCGGCGCTGAAGAACATCGTGATGATGAAGACGAACAGCAGCGGCCGATGGAACAGCGAGTCCGTCCGGGACAGGCCGTAGGCGGCGAGCACGGACACGGTGGTCGAGATCAGCGTTCCGACGGTGGTGATGCCGATGCTGATGAGGATCGAGCGCGTCACCACACCGCCGCTGAGGATCGTCGTATAGGCCTCGAGCGTCAGCTCGCCGGGGATCAGCACCATCCCGCCGGCCGCGTTGATGGTCGCCTCGGTGGACAGCGAGGTGAGCACCACGGTGTACAGCGGGATGAGGATGAGCGCGCAGATCACGACGAGGGTCAGAGTCTTGGCGGTTTGCGTGAGGAGCGAGGGCTCCTCGTCCCAGACGGGTCGCGTGGAGCGGCGGCGCCCTCGTCGCGGAGCCGCTGCCGGGTCGGGGCGCATCTCGTCGGGCGCCTCGGTGGTCTGTGGGCCGAGCGATGTGCTCATCGAGCCTCCCGTCGGTAGATGCCGGACTCGCCGAAGGCATGGGCGAGCTTGTTCGCCCCGAGGACCAGGATGAGCGCCACGACTCCCTTGATGAGTCCGGCCGCCGCTGCATACGACCAGTCCCCGCCGAGGACGCCCTGGTAGTAGACGTACGTGTCCAGGACCTCGGCGGCCCCGGCGCCCACGGCCCCGCGCTGCAGGATCAGCTGCTCGAAGCCGACGGTCAGCGAGTCGCCCAGCCGCAGGATGAGCAGCAGGATGATGGTCGGGCGGATCGCGGGCAGCGTGATGTTCCACAGCCGTCGCCACTTCCCGGCGCCGTCCACGGCCGCGGCCTCGTAGAGGGCCGGATCGACGGTGCTGAGGGCGGCGAGGAAGATGATCATGCCCCAGCCCGCGTCCTTCCAGACCACCTGCGAGGTGACGAGGAGCAGGAAGGTGTCCGGGTTCGTCATGATCTCGAGCGGCTCGAAGCCGCTCTGCCGCAGCAGCCGGTTCAGCAGCCCGGCACCCCCGAGCACCTGCTGGAAGATCGTCACCACCAGCACCCAGGAGAAGAAGTGCGGCAGGTAGACGATGGACTGGATCGTGGTCCGGATCGCCGGGGACAAGATCGAGTTCATCAGCAGCGCGAGGATGATCGGCACCGGGAAGAAGAACACCAGCTGGAACGCCGAGATCGTGAGGGTGTTGACGACGGCGTTCCAGAAGCTGGTGCTCTGGAAGACCCTCATGAAGTTGTCCCAGGCGACGAACGGGCTGCCGGTGATGCCGGTGTAGGGGGAGTACTCCTGCCAGGCGATGATGTTCCCTGCCATCGGGATGTAGATGAACAGCACCACCAGCGCGATGGCCGGGGAGACCATCAGCAGCAGGGGCCAGTCCCGTGCGAGCCGTTTCCGGAAGGAGACGGTCCGCACGGGACGGCGGGTCTTCGTGGATGCCACGACTTCTCCGATCAGGACTCGCTGCGGATCTCTTCGAGGATCCCCTGGTAGTGCTCGCGCATCTCCTCGCCGCCGCTGTCACGCCAGTTCGTGACCGCGGCGTCGAAGTCGTCCATGGTCTTGCGGCCGCGCACGACGTCCTTCTCCAGATCCCACATGGGCTGGTCGAGCGTGGCCCACTGCACCGGACGCTGGACCTGGTAGCCGTAGAAGGGCCCCTCGACCATGAACTCGGTCTCGCCCTGCATCCACTCGCAGTACGTGGTGACGAAGTCGGGGTCCTCGAAGTCGTGCTTCTCGACGGCGGGGGCCACGAGGGTGGACAGCACGCCGGGATGCTCCTCGCCGAGCTGTTCGGTGGCGATGGGCTCACCGTTCTCACCGCGGGTGAAGTGGACGCCCTCCTCCCCGAAGTTGATGGTCTCCCACTCCTGGGTGCCGTACGGGGCGGCCAGGTAGTTCGCGATCCCGAGCAGCTCCTCGATGCGGGCCGGATCGTCGGACTTCTTGAGGAAGCTGAAGAAGTTCGCCGCATTGCCGGTGTAGCGGACGGGATCCCCGCCCGAGGCGGACAGCGCGGACATGGCCAGCTGGCGGAACTCGGGATTGGCCTGCTTGAGGCGCTTGTTGGCCTCGCCCCAGGCCCCCACCCCGTCGTAGTGGATCGCCACCTTGCCGGACTCGAAACGCTGCTTGGCGTCGCCGGCGTCCGCAGCGACGTCGGGGTGGACGTATCCCTTCTCGAACAGCTCGATCTGGAACTCGAGGGCGTCGCGGTACTCCTGGGTCTCCCAGCGGTACTCGAGCTTCCCGTCGCGCTCGCGCCAGGCCGGCGGCGCCCCGAACAGCAGGTTCGGCGCCGCGGTCGCGAGGTCGTTCGTGGCCCACTGGTTCTTGTCGGGAGCGGTGAGCTCCTTGCAGACGGTGAGGAACTCGTCGGCCGTGTGCGGCTGCTCGAGGCCGAGCTTCTCGAAGATGTCCGCGCGGTAGTAGATCGCGTCGGTCACGATCTCGCCGGGCACCGGGATGCCGTAGAGCTTGCCGTCGAACATCCCGAACCGCCAGGCCTCCGTGGGCAGCGCGGCGAGGTTGGGCCACTTCTCGATGGCGTCGCCCTTGAGGAAGTCGGTGAGGTCCTGGAAGAGGGCTTCGACGGCCTGGGCGAATCGCGGCGGAGGGTTCCAGCCGAAGACCGAGACCCAGTCGGCGACGTCGTCCGGAGCGGCGAAGACCGCGGACTGCCGGTCGATGTAGTCGTTGCCGGTGGTCATCTGGAACTCGAGCCGGGAGCCCAGGGCCGCATCGAGGGTGTCGGTGTAGGCGTTCTTGAGGTTCGAGGTCACCGCGCTCCAGGTGGGGACCATCGCGGTGAAGGTCTGACCGGTGCCGGGCGGCTCGGGAACGGTCTGGGGGCGCTCCGCGGGGTAGCTCAGGTAGCCGGGGGTCGAGCCGTTGACGCTGGGGATGTCAGGGGTGACGGCATCGCTGGGCACATGCGACGGCAGGTTGCTCCCATCGGTGACGGAGGCGTCCTTCGAGGTCGCGCCGTCGGTGCGGCATCCGATCGCCAGGGAGGACAGAGCGAGCGCACCGGTCGTCCCGAGGACTGTTCGTCGGCTCGGACGCGGGAGGGGGGAGAGGTGGGTGTTCGACATGGTCACTCCTTCGTGTGTCGAGGCCGTCGGCTCGTGCCCGGAACCCTCGCGCTGAGGAGGCGGCGGCAGACGTTTTCCGGTAGGTTTAACGCTAATCCTAGGTGTGTCGGATCGTACACGGAAGTGCCGCCGCCGACGAGCGTCTGGGAGACCGGACGGTCCATCGAGCTCAGATCGTTAAGGTGAGACCGGGGGAATGCGTGCACGTCAGGCGCGATCACCGGCGCGGAGCGGCTTCGACGTGGACAGGAGGGGATGACGTGGTCGGTCTGAGGGACGTCGCGGCACGCACGGGGGTCAGCGTCATGACCGTCTCCAACGTGGTCAACAACCGCCGCGACAAGGTCTCGGCCCAGACCTTCGAGCGGGTCCAGGCTGCCATCCACGAGCTGGACTACGTCCCGAACGCTCAGGCCCGCTCGCTGTCCGCAGGGCGCACCTGCATGGTGGGCATGATCGTGCGCAGGCCCCCGGAGGACGGGGCCGCGCTGCGCAACCCCCATGACGCGCTCCTGGTCGACGCGGTCGAGAGAGAGCTCAGCGAGGGCGGTCTGAGCTTCGTCTACGCGGCGCGGGACGATGTGGTCCAGGCCGCCCGGGAGATGGCGTCCTGGCAGATCGACGGCCTGCTCGTGTACGGATCGGTCGCAGAGGAGGTCGACGCCCTGGGCCGACTGACCTCCAAGCCGATCGTCTTCCTCGACAACCATTCGGCCTCCGCCGCGGTCGAGATCGTCGGGGTGGACGATCATCACGGCGGGGTGCTGCTGGGACGGCACCTGGGAGAGCTGGGGCATCGCTCGATCCTGTTCGCTGGACCGGTCCACGAGCGCCGCGGAGTGGTGGGCACCCGCCTGGCGGGACTGCGCCAGGGCGTCGCCGAGGGGACCGGAGCCGAGCCGGAGATCACCACCCTCGACGTGGGTGCGGACAGCACCGCCGTCACCGCCGTCGTCGACGAGGTGGTGCGGCATCCGGGGCGGTTCACCGCGGTGGTGGCCTTCGGCGATCTGCTGGGCGTGCCCCTGGTGGGCGCGCTCGCCGATGCGGGCGTGGTCGTCCCCGACGAGGTCTCTGTCGCGAGCTTCGATGACCAGGAGCACTGCACCTGGGTGCGACCGAGGCTGACCAGCGTCGGTCAGGACGCGGCGGCCAAGGGTCGGCTGGCGGTGCGGCGTCTGCGAGGGCTCATCGAGGATCCGCAGCAGCCCCATGAGGCCGTGCAGCGGCTGCCGATGGAGCTGTCGGTGCGTGAGAGCACGGGTCCTCGACGCAGCGGCCGCACCGATCCCTGACCTCCCGGATGCGCCAGAGGCGCCGTAGCGGGACGGAACTGCGTAGGGGAGTAGGGCCCCTTGGCGACCGCTCCGACAGATCGGTGGTGGTGCCGCGGCGCACCGCCTGTGCGCGTCTCTGCGCACCATCGGCCACACCGCACTGCGGTGAAATAGGTCTGAGAGCGGATCTCCGGTAGACTCGGGGAGGTTCGGTCGACGTCGAGCGTCGTCCTTCGGGAAGCCCCCATCTGCTTCGCACTGCTGCGCCGCGAGCGCACGCGCGCGCGTGCGCGCGCGGGAGTCAGGGAGTCAGTTGGGGCGCGACCTCGGAACGGGGCCGGACCACCCCCGGCGCGTTCCCGTCCCGGGGGAAGCGGACTGCGAGGAGCACCATCCGGTGAGCGAGACCGACCACCCCATGCCCGATCAGGCCACCCCTGTGCCGCAGACGGCGACCGAGCGCGCCGCGCACTCGCCGGACCACTACGACGCCTCGGACATCACCGTCCTCGAGGGCCTCGAGGCGGTCCGCAAGCGCCCCGGCATGTACATCGGCTCCACCGGGGAGCGGGGCCTGCACCACCTGGTCTACGAGATCGTGGACAACTCCGTGGATGAGGCGATGGCCGGCCACGGCGACTCCATCGAGGTGACGATCCTGCCTGACGGCGGCGTGCGCGTGGTGGACCACGCGCGCGGCATCCCCGTGGACATGCACCCCACCGAGAACAAGCCCGCCGTGGAACTGGTGCTGACCGTTCTGCACGCCGGCGGCAAGTTCGGCGGCGGCGGCTACTCCGTCTCCGGCGGCCTGCACGGCGTGGGCTCCTCCGTGGTCAACGCCCTGTCCACCCGCATGGAGGTGGAGATCCGCCGCCAGGGTCACGTGTGGCGCCAGGCCTACGAGCGCGGCGTCCCCGTGGCCCCGCTCGAGCAGGGCGAGAAGACAGACGAGACCGGCACCATCATCACCTTCTGGGCGGACCCGGAGATCTTCGACACCGTCGAGTACGAGTTCGAGACGCTCCGCAAGCGGTTCCAGCAGATGGCCTTCCTCAACAAGGGCCTGCAGCTGTCACTGACCGACGAGCGCGCCCAGCCCGCCGATGAGGACGAGGAAGACGTCGTGGACGTTGAGCTCGAGGCCGAGGGTGAGGCTGACACCTCCGGCCCCCGCACCGTCACCTACCGCTATGAGCGCGGGCTACAGGACTTCGTCGAGTTCATCAACGCCGCCAAGCGCGCCGAGGTGATCCACCCCGAGATCATCTCCTTCGAGTCCGAGGACACCTCCTCTGGAATCTCCGTCGAGGTCGCGATGCAGTGGACCGGCGCCTACTCCGAGTCCGTCCATACCTACGCCAACACGATCAACACCCATGAGGGCGGCACCCACGAGGAGGGCTTCCGCTCCTCCCTGACCTCGATCGTGAACCGCTACGGCCGTGCCCAGGGCCTCATCAAGGAGAAGGACGCGAACCTCACCGGTGAGGACATCCGCGAGGGCCTCACCGCCGTGGTGTCCGTCAAGCTCGAGGAGCCGCAGTTCGAGGGTCAGACCAAGACGAAGCTGGGCAACACGATTGCCCGCACCTTCATGGTCAAGGTCATGACCGACAGGCTGCAGGACTGGTTCGACGCCCACCCCGCGGAGGCGAAGTCCATCCTCATCAAGGCGCAGGCCGCCGCGGCCGCCCGCGAAGCCGCCCGCAAGGCCCGCGACGCCACGCGCCGCAAGTCCCCGCTGGAGGCCGGTGGCATGCCCGGCAAGCTGCGCGACTGCTCCAGCCGCAACCCCGCCGAATGCGAGATCTTCATCGTCGAGGGTGACTCCGCCGGCGGCTCCGCCGTCTCCGGCCGCGACCCCCGCACCCAGGCGATCCTGCCCATCCGCGGCAAGATCCTGAACGTCGAGAAGGCCCGGCTGGATCGCGCCTTGGACAACCAGGAGATCCGCTCCCTGATCACCGCCTTCGGCACCGGGATCGGCGAGGACTTCGATGCGACGAAACTGCGGTACCACAAGATCATCCTCATGGCCGATGCCGACGTGGACGGCCAGCACATCTGCACCCTGCTGCTCACGTTGCTGTTCCGCTACATGCGGCCGCTGATCGAGCTGGGGCACGTGTTCATCGCGATGCCGCCGCTGTTCCGTCTGAAGTGGTCCAACGCCCCGCACGAGTACGTGTTCTCCGATGCGGAGCGCGATGAGCGGCTCGAGGCGGGCCGCGCCGCCGGGCGCCGCATCCCCAAGGACAACGGCATCCAGCGCTACAAGGGTCTGGGCGAGATGGACTGGAAGGAACTCCAGACCACCACGATGGACCCCGCCTCCCGCACCCTCAAGCAGGTGACCGTGGACGAGGCCGCGAACGCCGACACGATCTTCTCCGTCCTCATGGGCGATGACGTCGAATCCCGTCGGCGCTTCATCCAGGAGAACGCGAAGGACGTGCGGTTCCTGGACATCTGACCCGTCGGCCCCGGTCGCGGCGCCCACCCTGGCGCGCCCCCGGGACCCCCTGACCCACCGGCTTCACCCGAAAGGCCCCAGCTCCCATGAGCGACACCCCGAACGAGCCCACCGACCCGACCGCGCAGGACGGCACCCCCGCCCCCGAGGAGAGCAGCCGCGCCGAGACCGCGGGCCTCGGCGGCCAGGACACCCCCGAGGGCACCACCGAGGTCAGTGCCGATGAGGTCGCCTCCCGCACCGTCACCCTCGTGGACCCCCTCGATGAGGGCGAGATCGACCGCATCATGCAGGTGGACCTCAACCAGGAGATGCAGCGCTCCTACCTCGACTACGCGATGAGCGTGATCGTCTCGCGCGCCCTGCCGGATGTGCGCGACGGCCTCAAGCCCGTGCACCGCCGCATCGTGTACGCGATGTACGACGGCGGCTACCGGCCCGACCGCTCCTTCTCCAAGTGCGCGAAGGTCGTCGGCGAGGTGATGGGCAACTACCACCCCCACGGCGACTCCGCGATCTACGACGCCATGGTGCGTCTGGTCCAGCCGTGGAACATGCGCTACCCGCTGATCCTCGGGCAGGGGAACTTCGGCTCCGCCGGCGATGACGGCGCGGCCGCCCCCCGGTACACCGAGTGCAAGATGGCGCCGCTGGCCCTCGAGCTCGTGCGCGACATCGAGCAGGACACCGTGGACATGCAGGGCAACTACGACAACACGGTCGATGAACCGGCCGTGCTGCCCGCCCGCTTCCCGAACCTGCTGGTCAACGGCTCGGCCGGCATCGCCGTCGGAATGGCCACGAACATTCCGCCGCACAACCTGCGCGAGGTCGCCTCCGCCGTGCAGTGGCTGCTGAAGAACCACGAGGCCACCAAGCCCGAGCTGCTCGAGGCGTGCCTGGAGCACATCAAGGGCCCGGACTTCCCGGGCGGCGCCACGATCGTTGGCACTCAGGGGATCGAGGATGCCTACCGCACCGGTCGCGGCTCGATCACGCAGCGCGCCGTGGTCTCCACCGAGGAGATCAACGGGCGCATGTGCCTGGTGGTCACCGAGCTGCCCTACCAGGTCAACCCCGACACCCTGGCCCGCAAGATCGCGGAGATGGTCAAGCTCGGAAAGCTCCAGGGCATCGCCGACATCACCGATGAGACCTCCGGCCGCACCGGCCAGCGCCTCGTGCTGACCCTCAAGCGGGACGCCGTAGCGAAGGTGGTGCTGAACAACCTCTACAAGCACACCCAGCTGCAGGAGAACTTCTCCGCGAACATGCTGGCGCTCGCCGGTGGGGTGCCGCGCACCCTGTCGATCGACTCCTTCGTGCGGGAGTGGACGAAGCACCAGATCGACGTGATCGTGCGCCGCACCCGCTTCCGCCTGAAGAAGGCCGAGGAGCAGATCCACATCTTCCGCGGCTACCTCAAGGCGCTGGATGCGCTCGATGAGGTCATCGCGCTGATCCGCCGCTCCCCAGACGTGGACGAGGCCCGCGTGGGGCTGATGGACCTGCTGGAGATCGACGAGATCCAGGCCAATGCGATCCTCGCGATGCAGCTGCGGCGCCTGGCCGCCCTGGAGCGGCAGAAGATCGTCGAGGAGCACGACCGTCTGCAGGCCCTCATCGAGGAGTACACCGCGATCCTCGCCGATCCCGCCAAGCAGCGGCAGATCGTCTCCGAGGAGCTCGATGAGATCGTCGAGCGCTACGGCGATGACCGTCGGACCAAGATCGTGCCGGACGCCGGGGACATGTCGATGGAGGACCTGATCCCCGAAGAGGACATGGTCGTCACCATCACCCGCGGCGGCTACGTCAAGCGCACCCGCGAGGACCAGTACCGCGCCCAGAAGCGCGGCGGCAAGGGGGTTCGCGGCGCCGCGCTGCGCGAGGACGACGTGGTGGAGCACTTCTTCACCACGTCCACCCACCGGTGGCTGCTGTTCTTCACCAACCAGGGCCGCGTGTACCGCACCAAGGGCTACGAGCTGCCGGAGGCGCCACGGGACGCGAAGGGCCAGCATGTGGCGAACCTGATGGCCTTCCAGCCTGAGGAGCGGATCGCCTCGGTGCTGGTGCTCGACAGCTACGAGGACGCCCAGTACCTGGTGCTCGCCACCCGCTCGGGTCTGGTGAAGAAGACGCCGATGCCGGCCTTCGACTCCAACCGCACCGGCGGCATCATCGCGATCAACCTGCGCGAGATCCACACCGCGGAGGGCACCGAGATGGACCGGGTGATCGCCGCGCGGGCCGTGAACGAGGACGACCATCTGCTGCTGGTCTCCCGCAATGGCCAGTCCGTGCGGTTCCCCGCCGATGATGTGACGCTGCGCCCGACGGGTCGTGCCACCAGCGGCGTGACCGGCATGAAGTTCCGGCACGACGATGAGCTGCTGGCCATGGACGTGGTGCGGCCGAACACCTTCGTGGTGACCGTGACCGACGGCGGGTTCGCCAAGCGCACCACGATCGACGAGTACCGTCTGCAGGGCCGTGGGGGCCTGGGCATCCGTGTGGCGAAGCTGCCCGATGACCGCGGGCACCTGGTGGGCGCCGCCGTGGTGGAGGAGTCCGATGAGCTGCTGGTGGTGATGGAGAAGGGCCGCGTGGTCCGCTCCGAGGTCGCGCAGATCCCGCCGAAGGGCCGCACTACCATGGGCGTCACCTTCGCCCGTCCCGATAAGGGCGACCGGATCCTGCTGGTCGCCACCGGTCAGGAGACCGAGGTGGATGAGGAGGAGACCGAAGCACCGGTCATCGAGGACACCGAAGGCGCTGAGGATTCTGCCGGCGCTGAGGATGCTGACGGTGCGCAGAGCGGGGATGCTGTGGAGATCCCGGACGCACCCGGTGATGCAGACGGGTCTGCGGACTCAGACGCACTAGGCTCAGGGCAGGCTTCAGCCGAAGCCTCCGAGACGCCCGCCCCCGACGAGGAGTGATCCGTGAGCACCAGCGACTCCACGACCGCGAAGCGGTCCACGGGATCCCCTGACGAGACCTCCAAGCTGCCCGCCTACGAGGAGAAGTCCTCCGGTGCGCGCGGCGGGACCTCCGGGGCCGACGGGTCGGCGACGGGCTCGAAGGGGTCCTCCCGCACCGCGGCGACGGGCTCGAAGGGGTCTGCGTCGGGCGATGCCGGGCGTGAGGGATCCTCGCGCATGGGCAGCGGGAAGGGCTCGGCGTCCAAGGGCGCGAGCCGCTCTCCGGTGCGGTCCTCGAGCGGTACGGCCGCGGTGCCTGCGGAGCGGCGCGGGCCGCGGCGGGTGCGGCTGACGCTCGCGCGGCTGGACCCGTTCTCCGTGATGAAGCTGTCGTTCCTGGTGGCGATCGGGATCGGCATCGCCACCGTGGTCGCGGCGATCGTGCTGTGGAACCTGGTGGAGGCCATCGGCCTGTGGAGCCAGATCGAGCAGATCGGTCGCGACCTCAACAACGGCAAGCCGCTGCCGTTCATGGAGTTCTTCAGCTTCTCCAAGATGACGAGCTACGCCACCATCGTCGCGGTCGTGAACGTCGTGGTCATCACCGCGCTCGGCACGCTCCTGGCGTTCCTGTACAACCTGGTGGCGGCGCTGTTGGGCGGGCTGAAGATGACCTTCACCGACGACTGAGGCGGAGGGGGCCGGCCCGGCGCCCCGCATCTCTTCCGCGAAACGGCTGCGTTTCGGTGGAAACTCCTGGAGTATTCCCACCGAAACGCAGCCGTTTCCGCGTGGTGCGCGGGGGCGCTCAGCGCACAGTGAACTGCACCTGGTGCCAGCCGCTTGCGCCGTCCGGGGCGGGGCTGGCCTGCTCCGCGGTCTGGAGCTCACCGTCCCCGGCCAGAGCGCGCACGGTGGCGGTGTGGCTCCCGGGGGTCGCGTCCTCCCAACGCAGCGACCACTGGGTCCAGGTGTCATCGTTGACCTCGGCACCGAGCTCGGCGGGCCGCCAGTCACCGTCGTCGATCCGCACCTCCACGGCAGCGATGCCGCGCTGCTGCGCCCACGCGGTGCCGCCCAGCATGACGGCCCCCTGGTCATCACGATCCACGGTTGCGCGGCCTCGGGGCACGTCGATGCGGGAGGCGAGCTTGCTGGGCCCGCGCTCGGACCAGCCGCGGGTGGACCAGTAGGCGACGTCGTCCCCGAACCGCGTGACCTTCAGCTCCGTCAGCCATTTGGTGGCGGAGACGTAGCCGTACAGCCCGGGCACCACCATCCGCACCGGGTAGCCGTGGTCAGCGGACAGCGGGGCGCCGTTCATGCCGACGGCCAGCAGGGAGTCGCGGGAGTCGGTGAGGGCCTCCAGCGGGGTGGAGGCGGTGAAGCGTGGTGCGCGCGGTCATGTCGGTCTCCTTCATCGTGTTCGGCAGTGCTGGCGGGAAGCCTGGCACCGGGCGCCCCGGGGAGGGCGGCTCATGATGGGTTCGGAGCCGATGCCCGGATCGGATGGGAACGGATCGCACTATGTTTGTGTCAGATGGGCACGGATCGGCGGCTAGCACGGTGGGGCCGACGGGTCGGCTGCGTGCCTGTGACCTCGCGTACAAGCACCGTTTCCGGTTGGACGCAGCGCGGATCGGGCCGTAAAGTAGTGCGTCGGTGGTCGACACCAGGCATGATGGTGGTCGATGGCCCACGGGCCTATAGCTCAGTCGGTTAGAGCGCTGTCCTGATAAGACAGAGGTCGCTGGTTCAAGTCCAGCTAGGCCCACCCCGAGGATCGGAGGAACTCATGAAGAAGTTCATCACGGCCGCGGTGCTCCTGATCGGTACGTCCCTCGCCGGGATCCTCACCTGGCGCAAGGTCGAGGCCGACCGCATCCGCAACGACCTGTGGACCGAGGCCGAGAACGCCTTCGACAAGCAGGACGCCGAAGCACATAAGGTGCCGGTTTCCCGCTCCTGATCCGCACAGCACCACCACCCAGCGCCACTGGCGCGACGGGGCCTTGGCGCAATTGGTAGCGCATCTGCTTTGCAAGCAGAGGGTTAGGGGTTCGAGTCCCCTAGGCTCCACCAGAAACACCCCTGACCTGCAGTGATAGGTCAGGGGTGTTGTTGTGCGGGGTGCGGTCGGCTGGCCCGTCGTTACCAAGATCTTGCCTACGATTTTGGGGTAAGGGCTATGGTAGGTGCATGAGCGTCGCGACCCATCACATCTACCAGAGCTCTGACCTGGCTGGCTCTCGGCGTAAGGAGATCGTGGAGGCCGCCCAGCGGGGCACCACGCTGCTGAGAACCCCCAGCGGGGACGCGCTCGCCTTCCTACCGCGAGCTGAACTGGAGCGACTCTCCCACATCCGTGACCACGCTCTCGGATTTGTCATGCTGGAGAGTGCTCTTCGGCGTCCACGTGCTGAGAGGCGGGCGACTGACTTCGGAGCCTGGGCATTTGCCTCCTCGCTGGATGAGGAACAACTGGCCGAGTTCCGCGATGAGGTGAGCGATGCGCTCATGCGGGCATTCTCCGGGGTTGACGTCGTCGACAGCCTGCTTGATGAGTGGCGGGCTACGGCCGCCTTCATGGCAGACGCGGACGCCGTCGCTGCCCTCGATGGAGGCATCGAGGGCTTCCACGAAGTGCTGCGGCCCGAGGAATCAGAGGACTGAGCACGTGAGTCCGGGAACCAACAGTGCCTACTCGCCCTACGCTCCCGCCCGCAGACCGGGTGGGAAACCGAGCGAGAAGCCGAAGTACCGGGTTCTGATCCACCACAAGTACCTGGCGCGATGGGAAGTGTTCGTCGATCGGGTAGGTCTCGCGAACGCACAGCGTGCGTGGGACCACCTGGCGATGCAGCCCGGGAGCCCGCCTCCTATCGGCCAGTGCAGCAAGCTGCGGGGAATGGACAAGTACGCGAAGAACGGCTGGTCGCACATCTACCACTACGAGGCCAGTTCCATGGCCCGCATCGACTACCAGTTCCACCCGCGCATCCAGGTGACCGAGGGCAAGGAGCCGAGCCCCGTGGTTCGTATCCTCCGCCTGGACCTCGGCAGCCACTAGCCAGCGCTGTGGATCTTCGGTGAGATCCACAGTTCCCTCATTGTCTGACTGACCACGCTCCTACTGCAGCGAGAGTCTCAAGGCGGCATGCCGGTTCCTGAGCTCGCACCGCGGACGAATGTCGGGGGCCTGTGCAACGCTCATCGTGACCAGATCGCACGACGAGGGGAGCCCCGATGCCGCTGGCCGAGACCGCTGAATACTCCATCTCATCAGAGGTCCTTGAGCTGACCTGCCCGAACCGCTTCGGTTACGACAACCGCCACTGGGTCCAGTGGGCGTGGGCCGTGCTGGCGCGCGCCGGAGACGTTCCGCCCACAGTGGGCGAGGATGACGCCGATTACCCCCGGCACCTCATCACGATCATCGCGCTCTCCCATCTCAGCGATGTCTTCGGTGAGGTGGCTGCAGGGGTCGATGGCGACCTGGAGGTGAGTGTTGAGCCCGTGGGAGAGTTTCGCCCCAAGATCACCGTGATCGAGCTCGCTCGGTACTGCGAGCGTGAGGGTATTTACGCTATGGAATATCCGGAGACCGACTGGGGTCTCGTGCAGCAGGCTGTTCGCGTGCGGACCGGGGAGATCGCGCGTCGGCTTCGCGAGATTCTCGGCGTCAGCCGCCGGTGGTGTCATAGCGTCGAAGCAACACCCCCGGTCGGCGGGGGTCTGATCGGTGGAGTGTGCGGATGGCGCGGGTGGGGTTGTCGTTCAGTGACAGGTCGGAGATCTCGACGGCCTCGAAAGCGGGCTGGTCGGTGCGGAGGATCGCCCGTCACCT